>JBFWWY010000106.1:0-8774 GCA_050245935.1 Phycisphaerae bacterium
CTTCGCGAGTTCCGCTTCATTCCACGTATGCTGCAGAGCGGCTTCCGCAGTCACCTTGTTCCATTGCTCCTGGACGCGGAATTTGTCGCCGGCAACGGCGGTTTCCGTCAGGTCAAGGTCGGCTGCTACTTCCTTATTGCGAAGACCGAGCACCAGTAGCATCTCGACAATAACCAATTCCTGAAAGCGATTTTGCGCGCGACAGGTTTCCACCCATGTTCGCATTGCGTCTACCAAGACCTGCCGCTGGACTTCGAGGGATTCAGCGCCTTCGACGTAGCGGCTCGGTGTGTTGCGGTCGATGGTGAACGGTTCACCATCCGTCACGTCAATCGATTCGAGGCTTGTGCGCTGCTGTGTTTTTGCTTTGCGAAACTGATCGTGGAGCTTGTTGCGGAGAATTGCAAAGAGATACGTTTCGAGCGAGCGGCCTTCGTCGTAATTCTCGAGGCTGCGCAACAGCCCGATAAAGGTTTCCTGAACGACGTCCTCCGCATCGGACGATGCGGCGAGCATCCGGCGCGCAAAGCTGATGAGACGCCCCTGATAGCGGTCGATCAATTGCGACCAGGCAGCTTCGTCCCCTTCGCGCACGGCGCGGACGAGAAATAAGTCTGCGTCGAGTTTGGTCATAGGAGCGGTGCGGTTCTCATGTGACAGTCAGGACGCGCGCGCTACGGTTCCGGCGCGGGCTCGGAAGCCCATCATACGCGAAATGCACCGCAATGGATTGTCAAATATTGCGCAGTCCGCACCGCAGGGGCCCCTGATCGCGGCGGGCGACGCAAAGTCTGGGAGGAATCGCGAAAACGTCGGCGTGACCGCCTCTCCGGGGTCTTTCCGGAAATCTACCCGAGACGCTTAGTCATGCCCTTGGCAACGATGTACGTGCATACCAGTACGCCGATCGCAATGACCGGGGCCGGGGGGGTGTCGCGTCGATGGCGGCGATGGCTTCGCTCACGACTCTTGTTGCGAAGTTCAGCGGTGGCATCCGCAACGAGGGCTTCAATCTGCTCGGCGCGGAGTACGAGCGACTCGCCCGCTTCGGGCGCATGCGCCGCAGTTGTGACAACCCGCTCCGTCCAGTCGCTGTCCCACAATTCCAACGCTTTTTCGAACACCTTGATCTGCTGCTTTTCCGGCAAGCGACGCAATGACTTTTCAATCTCAAACCAGGTTGTGCGATCCATCGTGTCGTTCTTCGCTGCCCGCGCCATGAGCGATTTCAACCGTTCGGCGACTTCGTAGCGACGGTTCGGATCGAGAAAATAGTCGTAGAAATCAACGGCGGTGAGATCGCGCTGTCCGTCGAGTCCGGACTTTCGCTCGATCACGATCGTATCTTCGCGCAGTTGCATTTCCACCGGGGTTTCCACGCGTCCGAGGAGCAGGATCACAAACATCAGCAACATCCGGAATTCCTTTCGCCGTCGATACTCTTTCGCTGCAGCGCGCTACATCGACGCGCGGCGTGCCTTGGGCTTCGGCCAGAAAATCATACAAAAGCCGAACGCCAGCATGAGACCCGCGGCCACGGCCGTCACCCCTTCTCGATAGTCCAGTCCCTCCGTCGCACCACTATTCAACAATAGCTTTGCGACCGCCGAACTCGCGGGACCGAGCATCAGCATCACAGCGATGATCGCGGCGACTGTGCCCACAAAGCCGCGGAAAAAGTGAAGGCCGCCGTCGCTGCGCCGCGCCAGCGCGAGGAAAAAGCCACCGACGAGCATGGGCGCGAAGACCAGCGCGCGGGGAAAGTTCACGCTGAATTCATGACTGGTTCCTTCCTGAATCTGGAAAGAATGTCCTGTGACGACGACACTGCTTCCGCCGTCGCGGATGGTCGGAAATTCCGCGTAATACGCGACGCCCCACGCGAGACCCGCGAGGATCAGCAACTTACCGAAAAAGGACATTCCCGCGTTGGCCGTACGACCGACGAAGGATGGTGCGTCCACGTCAACGAGGTACTGATCGCTGCGCGACGCGGCAATCGGCGGCGCACTCTCCTGCTTGGGGCGTGAAACGATCGTCGGTGCTTCAGCATGGTCCGTGTCCGCCGCGGAAACCTGACGCGCGACTTCGTCGACTGCGTCTCCGGCGCCGATTCCATCGACAAACACGAAGCTGTTCTTTTCCTGCTTTCTCCGGGGTGCAGGAGGCGAATTCGGCGACTCCACAAAGGGCCACGTCGCCGCAAGTGCCTGCGTGAGCAGCGCAACCGCGCCGCACAGCCCCGCAGCGACAAACATCACGTTTTCATGAGCGTCGAGAATGCCGCTGACGGGCAATGCAATGATCGCGGGCCATACTGCGCCTTTCCCGGACACCTCGCCGTGCCGACCGTTCTCGATCATCTTGGTCCAGTTGCACAGACCGATGACCACGAGTGGGGGCAAAAACAGAAGGCTGAACTGTTCGCTTTCGAAATCGCTCGCAACGACGAGACCGGGCAACATGAAGAGCGCGGCGGCGCTTACGTATACGAGCCGATCAAATAACGATGCTTCGCCGAATTCCGGTTGCAGGAACTTGAAATACACCACCATGGGGCCGACGATCGCGCCGAGCAGGTAAAACGCGAGACTGACGACAAACGCCGGCTGATGATAGCCGGCATCAACCGCGAAACTCAAACCCAGCGACGAGGCGACTGCGATCGCAACGACGACCAGCATCTGCGCAAAACGACTGCGGCGTCGCCGACCTGTCGGCGGTGGCGGCGGTGGGATTGTCGGTGCTCCTGAGCGCCCGATACGTTTCTCAAGCTTGGCTACCTTCTGGTCGAGTTTGCGGCGATAGCGTTTCATCCGCTTGCCGAGCGCCTGCGGCAGCGCGTCCTCGGTCCGGCCCTCGTGGACGTCCATCGCCGGCGGATGGGGAATCGCGTGGCCGGCGGTCAT
This sequence comes from Phycisphaerae bacterium, assembly GCA_050245935.1. Classification (GTDB taxonomy): domain Bacteria; phylum Planctomycetota; class Phycisphaerae; order UBA1845; family Fen-1342; genus JALHOX01. The sequence continues at coordinate 2,910 of JBFWWY010000106.1, forward strand.
GGTCATATCCGTATCCCGCGTGGTGATGCGCGGGACGTTCGTGAGCGAACCGGGGTCGAATGTCGACAACCCCGCCGAAACAATGTCAGCGGACTTAATGATGTCCACCATCTCGTTGACGTCCTGAAAGCGATCTTTCGGATCTTTCGCGAGCGCTTTGGCGATGACGCCGCGAAACGGCTCCGGTGCTGCGGAGACATCGGGCCGCTCGGAAAGATGGCGCATGAGAATTTCACCCATGCTGGAGCCGGCGAACGGCAGTCGGCCGGTGAGCATTTCGTAGAGCATCACCCCGAGCGCATAAATATCGATGGCTTTGGAGTAATTGCCCGAGCCGATCTCCGGTGCCATGTAGTGCACGGTGCCGACGCTCATGGTATTGCCGCTGTGCTGGCTGACGGACAAATGCTTGCTGAGACCGTAGTCGCCGATTTTGACGTAGCCGTCGTCGTAGAAAATGTTGCCGGGCTTCAGGTCACGGTGAACGATTCCGCGCTCATGCAGGTAAGACAAGCCAGAAGCGATCCCCTCAAGAAAATACGCCGCTTTGCTGACGCCGAGACCGTTGGGTTCCGCAATGAGAATATCGCGCAAGGACGGTCCGCTGATGTACTCCATGACCACCCACGGTTCGTCGCGGCTGTCCTGGCGTACGTCGTAAATCGTGACGAGATGCGGGCTTTTGAGATTCATGACGTGCGAAATGCCGCGCAATTCGATCTCGGGATTCTCGCGAAGGTATTTCAGCGCGAGCTGTTTGCCGGAATCGCTGACGGCGTAATAGACTTCGCCGAAGCCGCCGCGCCCGACCGCGCGCTGAATCGTCACGCCGTCGAAAGGTCGATCGCCATATTTATAGGTATATGCCACTGTACTTTTCCTCCGGTGCGCCGGCTCGGTTCTCAGGCCAATCCGCCGGACGCGGTCGGATCGTATTCGCGCGACGTGATGCGCACGTCGCCGATTTCCATTGTCTGTCCCAGTTCGATCGGCACGCTGTCGCCGACGTTACCGCGCTGTGTGCCGCTGATGCGCCGCGCGTTCAGGTCGCCGTTCTGTGCGAATACCACCACTTGATCTTCAACGTCGCGCGTCCGGACGTGACACGTCGGGCCCGGGCCGATGATCGCGGCTTCCGCGAAAAGCACCACCGCGCTGACGTCGTGCGGCAGGCGCGAGCGATGGTGCATTACCAGCACCGCACTCGGCGACCGCGCGCTCGGTTGTCGAAACGTGAATTTGGTGTGATCGCCGAGCTGGACGCGGTCGCTGTCGCGCAGCAGCGTGCGGCTGACGGGCTTGCGGTTGACGGTCGTGGGGCCATGCGCAATCAGAAAGTAGTCATCCTCTTCCCGTGCGATCTCGGCGTGAAGCGAGCGAATGTCGGCGGCGATGGGCACCTCGACGTTGTCGTGTCCGCCGACGCGGCCGATTCGCACGAGCGACTGCGAGAGCCACAGCGAACTGCCTCCGCCGTCGATCAGCATGAGCGTGCCATTACGCGAACGTCCGGCGGCGGGAGGCGTGGCGGCTGCGTGGGGCGCGCGAATGACGTCGCGCGACGGCAGCGGTCTGGTTGGAATCGCGACTTCTTCTCCGTGTGCCGCGATCGCGCCGAACGGCGACGCGAGCAACGCATCCTGTCCGCTGACGATCGTGTCGAGCGTGCGCAGCATTTCGTTGAGCCAGGCGGTTTTGCGCAGCGCCTGCAGCCGCAGCATGGTTTGGCGCAACCCCTGATAATCGCGGCTTTTGAAATCCTGCGCGGCGTCCCGGCAGTGCTGCGTGATCCGTGTGATCCGTGAGAAATCGGGGTCATATTTTGCGATGGCGCTGATCGCGTCCTGCGCATCGAAAAGCCGATCAAGCTCGCCGGCGTCGTACCAGTGTTCGCAGGCGCTCTGCAGTTCGTTCGCGAGCACACGGGCGAACGCGTCGCTGTCTTCGGTGTTGCCGTGCCGCGCGGACATCTGCTGCCAGATGCGGGCGGCAGCGAGCACGTCGTTGGACTTCAGTGCGGCGCGGGCAGCGTCGAGCGATTGGTTGATCCGCGCGAGGCGCCCGTCGAGATCGACGAGAAGTTCGGCGCGGCGTTTTTCATCGGGGATGCGCTCGATATCGATGCGGCCTGACTCGAGCCGGCCGTGTTTGAGGTTTTTCGCGGCGCGGTCATATGCGGCGCGCTGGGCCGCGACGTTTTCGTGCCGGCCCTTTTGCTCGGAAAGCACCCGGTTGCGGAGCAGCCGGGCGTCGGCGGATTCGCGGTTGATCTGTGCGAGGCGGTCGAGGTCGTCCAGGGCCGCGAGATTGTCGCCGTTCTGGGCCGCGAGCCGGGCGCGGGCGAGGAGCATTCGGGCGAGGTTGTCCAGAAACTGCTCGGCCCGGGCGTGTTTCTGCACCTGCGGATCGACGGCGCATTGCAGCGCTTCGTCGATCCGGCCCTTTTCGAGCGCGGCCTCGGCGGCGCGGATCTGGGTGTTTAGCATTCGTCGACCGAACATGCGAACCCTCGAATTCAGGAGCCGAAAGCACCAATGTAGATCAGACGGCGATGTTTGGCAGCGTAAACGGGCAACGATCGCGCGTCTTTCAAGGAAGGATTCGGATGTAACCGCTGATTATTTGTTCTCGGCATCAATTTGGCTGCGACATTCCCGCCGCCGCAATTGGCTGTCCTGCAACAGGGATTGACGACGATTGTTGTGATCTGTTGGACTTATCGGACAAAAACAGCGCATTTTTAACGGCGTGAAGCGGGAAACGAGCTCGTAAGTACGGAATCTGCCGGGACTTGCCGACTTCAATAAATAGTGGATTGGATTTCCTTAACCGGATTACGGGGAAGGAAGTGGGGTGTACATGGTTCTCTTCACATTCATTTTCTCTGAAGTTTGGCGCGTCGTTGCGGGAGTTTACGAATATATCATCCTCGGGGTGGAGGGCTGATCGATGCGATCGGCTCAACCATTTTTCGAGTGTGAACGAACTCTCGGCAGACGAATCGGACTCGCATTCTGGATCGGTTCCACAGCCCTGCTTGCGATTCTGACCTATCTCGCGGTCGCGGCTGATATCGCGAACTGATTCACGAGGCACCCCGCACTTTTGAGAGGAGCGCCTTTCGCAGGTCGTTGCGATCGGCGCTTTTTCTTTGCCCAGTCCATGCCGCCAGTATCGTTCTGAGGTTTGGTCGCGATCAGCATGCCTCGACAGGTTGGGGTTGTTCATCTCCGACCGCTCCACAGGCCGCCACCGCATCGCGAAAGTTCCTAAAGAAGTTTTCCGGACCGACGAGCTTCACGATACCGGCTTTCGTCAGTTTCGCGGTGACGCGCTCATTTGCACCCGTGAGCATGACACGCACCCTGCGTTTCTGAAGATCGCCGATGACTTCTTCCAGCGTCTGTAATGCAGTCATGTCCATGAACGGCACCCATTTCAACCGGATGATCAGCGTCTCGACATGTCCCTGCGTACGTTCGAGCGCACGCTCAAAGTTTTCGACCGCGCCGAAGAAAAACGGCCCCTGCAAAGCAAACACGCTGACGCCGCTGGGAAGATGCACGAAACCGTTGTGAGCGAGTTCGGCCTGCAACTGCGCTTCGGTTTCTTCCTGAACTTCCACACTCGATGACATTCGTCGCATGAAATGCATGGTTGCCAGGATGACGCCGATGTTGATCGCGACGACCAGATCGGCAAAAACGGTGAGCAGAAACGTGATGGCCAGGATGACGATGTCGGCACGGGGCGCGCGGCGAACCATTTTGATCACGTGCCGCAGATCGCTCATGTTCCACGCGACAACAAAAAGTATTGCCGAGAGAACCGCCAGGGGGATCGCGGCGGCCCAGGGCGCGAGAACGAGCAACACAAGCACCAGCGTTATCGCATGAACAATGCCGGCGATGGGACTTGTGCCGCCGTTGCGGATGTTCGTAACCGTTCGGGCGATGGCACCCGTCGCGGCAAAGCCTCCGAGGAGCGGCGCGGAGATGTTTGCGATCCCCTGACCGATGAGTTCCTGGTTGGAGTCGTGGCGAGTGTTCGCCATGCCGTCTGCGACAACGGCAGACAGGAGCGACTCAATCGCGCCCAGCAACGCGATGGTGAAAGCGGGGGCAATCAGCTCCACGATGCGTTGGAAGGAGACTGTCGGGATCGCGAATGCGGGGAACCCGCGCGGGATTCCGCCAAACGCACTGCCGATCGTCGAGACGCCGTCAAAATGAAAAACAGCCTGCAGGACGGTTGCGAAAACGAGCGCAATCAACGGCGCGGGGATGCGCCGCACGAATGGGATCCGCGGCGCAACCACCAGGATCAGCAGCGAAGCCGCGGCGAGACCCGTTGTCACCGGGTGCAGTTGTGGAATTTTCTGAATCAAACCCAGAAGTTTTTCATGGAAGTGATCGCCGTCGACGGGAGGAAGGCCGAAGAACTCCTTCCACTGTCCGACCCAGATGATGACCGCGATTCCGGCAGTGAAGCCCAGAATCACCGGGCTGGGAATGAATTTGATGATTGCGCCCAGTCTCGCGAAGCCGAACAAAACGAGCATGACACCGGCCATCAGCGTCGCGAGCTGCAGACCGGCCATGCCATGTTCCCTGGTGATACCGGCGAGGATCACGATAAACGCGCCCGTTGGTCCGGCAATTTGAACGCGGCTACCGCCGAAAACCGATACCGCGATGCCGGCGACGATTGCTGTATAAATTCCCTGCTCAGGTTTTGCGCCGGAAGCGATTGCAAACGCGAGTGCGAGGGGCAGCGCGACGACGCCGACGATGACGCCGGAAAGAATGTTAGGGAGCCAATGACGTTTTTGAAGCAGTCCTGCGCGGTACGCAGAAAGCAGCGCGATCAAGTGTGATGACTCCGATGGGAATGGAAGTGGTTGGCGTTTTTCAAGGCATTTGCTTGGGTTGAACGTCCGGCCGGTCGCTCGCCGGCCCAGGATGAATTTTAACAGTCCTCCAATCGATTAGATAGAGAGGACGAATTCCTTGTGGCGGGCGCAAAGAAAAGAGCGCCCGCCGCGCGGTGCGCAGCGAACACTCATTGAAATATCCCGCGTCGTCGCTTGCTGCAGTCGCGGACAGCTCGCGCCGCGTCGCGCAATCGAAAGAGGTCTACGTCAGACAGGGAATTCGGAACCGGCTAGATGAAAACCGGCTTGTCCCAGAGCTGTTCGAATTCGCCGTGAATCTGCGGTGCGAACACGACGCCGGGCGCGTCTTCGTCGATCGCAAGACCTTGGAAAAATGCCTGGATCAATGTCGCGGCGAGACCGGTGGACACGGATTCCACACCGCCGAGCACGGTATCGCGCACTTCGGGATTGCAGGTGTCGAGGACGGTCAAGCTTCCGCCGGCGGTTAGCAGGGCGGCCCATTTCTTCATGTTACGGCGTGCGGGCATGTCAGTTTCTCCTTGCAATAGCGCCCGGTAAATCCAAGTTGCGCGCGGTGCGCGGCGCAAAACCTGCGCGGCGGCCGTGCGGCGAACAACCGGCACTGCCTGTGAGATATTTCGGCGGATTTGCCCCGGGACTTTGCGAACGTGAGCGGAATTGGCGGAAGTCGCGCGACGGCAATAATGGGACGGGAAGATAATGATGGAGGGCTTCGCGTCGTCATGCTGAAAGGACGATTTCCATGATTCAAACGTCCGAAGAGACTGCCGCAGGTACGCAAATGCGACAGGGGAGCGTGCGGCATTTTCCGGTAAATCTCAATAGAAAGGTGGAGGCGGGATGACGGAGCGAAGGGATGAGGCGTTCAAAAAGCAAAAAGGGCGGGTTTAAAACCCGCCCCACATGGGCGTTTACATAGCCCCGAAACGCACCCACATAAACGGGGG
>JBFWWY010000107.1:0-8768 GCA_050245935.1 Phycisphaerae bacterium
TGATGGATCGACCGGATACAATTTCGTAAGGCGTTGCTTCGTGTAGGACGCGATTAGGGCGTTACGTCATTTCGCCGCGCTGGAATTCGCTCATTTCTCACCGGCGAGACGCCGATGCTCCCCTGAATACGTTTTGGTGGCGGGTTGTTCGCTGGCGGTTTTGCGCTTCGCTTGCTACCTTTTGCGGTCGTTACGATGCGAAAGCCAAGGGAGTGAAGTGGAATGCCGAAAATCGTCAATATCTGCGGCGCGCGACCGAATTTCATGAAAATCGCACCGTAGATGCGTGCATACAAGCAATTTCCCAAAATCGAGCCGCTGCTGGTACACACCGGGCAGCACTACGATGAGAAAATGTCGGACCTCTTTTTCCGGCAGCTCGAAATTCCCGAGCCGGATTTGAATCTTGAGGTCGGCTCCGGTTCGCACGCGAAGCAGACCGCTGAAATCATGACGCGCTTTGAAAAGGTCGTCGACGATCACAAGCCGGACTGGGTGCTCGTGGTCGGCGACGTCAACAGCACGATCGCGTGCGCGCTGGTTGCTTCGAAGCTCCACATTAAGATTGCGCACGTGGAAGCGGGTTTGCGCAGCTTTGATCGCACGATGCCGGAAGAGATCAATCGCGTGCTGACCGATTGCATTTCCGACAAGCTGTTCGTCACCGAGCCGAGCGGTCTGGAAAACTTGAAGAATGAAGGCGTTGCGCACGAGAAGGTGCATTTTGTCGGCAACGTGATGATCGACACCTTGCTCGCAAACCGCGCGAAAGCGGAGCAGTCGAGCATCCTCAGCGATCTGAAGCTGGAGCCGAAGGGATATAACGTCGCGACACTGCATCGACCAAGCAACGTCGACGATCCGGTGGTATTCTCGCGCCTGCTCGATGCGTTTCAGGTGATTCAGGACGATCTGCCGATCGTGTTTCCGATGCATCCGCGCACGCGGAACAACCTTGCGAAGCTCGGGTTTGAAAAGCGCATCGGTGCGATGACGAATCTGCGGATTGTGGAGCCACTCGGATATCTCGACTTTCTGAAACTGACCGCGAACGCGGTCGCGGTGCTGACGGATTCGGGCGGGATTCAGGAAGAGTCGACAATTCTGGGCGTCTGGTGTCTGACGCTGCGCGAGAACACTGAGCGCCCCGTCACGATCACTCAGGGCACCAACACCCTCGTCGGCACCGACACCGACAAGATTATCACGGCGTATCGGGATGCACGGGCCGCCAAACAGGGTGAAACGCCGGTGCCGGAGAAATGGGACGGCAAAGCGGCGGAACGGATCGCGGAGATTCTCGCGAACGCGTAGTGATATTGAACACGGGGAACCTGTGCCGCAAATCGGACATGCGTTCGTCGGGCTGGGGCTTGGTGCGGCAACTCTCGACGCGCCGCGCAAGCGCAGGTTGCGGTTCGCGTGGCTCGGTGTCATGTTGCTTGCAGCGCTGCTGCCTGACGTGGTTGAGTGGTACTATCTGGTCTGCGGTGGCCCGCTCGTTCCCCATTCCTCCTTTGCCTCGGTTTTTTCGACCGCGCTTTCCATTCTGATCTGCTCGACGATATTGCGATTTGCGTTGGGGGAGCGCGCGGTCGCTGCGCATCTGCTCGTTGCAGCGGCGATTTTCTCTCACACGATGCTCGACGTACTCGACGGCGGAATTCCGCTGTGGTGGCCATTCAGCGATGCCGTCGTCGGCGTGGAGTGGCTGGGTCGGGACGATGCGCCGCTGCTCGAGCAGTTGGCGAAAGAGTTCGTCGTACTCGGGCCGTTCTTCACGATCGGCATCGTGCTGGGATTGAGAAAAGCGGAGACGCATCGCGGGCGGCGGGTGCCGTTGCCGCCGTGGAAGATGATTGTCTATTCGATCGCCGTTTTGCTGTCTTTGTCCGGTGCGATCCTGTCTTTGCTGTTTCCGCCGAACGTGTTGCCGAGTTTTGCGTCGTCGCTCGTCGGGTTGCCGGAATGTCTTGGGCTTGCCGGCATGGCGATTGCCGTCATCGCGGCAGCGATCGAGGCGCAGCCGACGTGGCTGCGGTACGGATTGGTGTCGGCGGTGCCGCTGTTGCCGGCGTTTGTTCTCGGCGGGCTGGAAGTTGCGGCGCGGCTCGACATCGCGCGAGCATACGCCGTGCGGGACGAGGGGGATTTGCTGAAGGCGGCGGATTTGTTCGATCGCGCGGCGGGTTGGCATGCGCTGTCGTCGCGATTCATTGCCCAGTGCAATGCCGCGCGGTGTTACTGGCAGGCAGGCGAAGACGCGGAATCGGCGAAGCGATTTGCCACGTTGCGTGCGACGTATGGTCCGCAGCCGACGCTCCTGTATTACGAGGCACAGTTTCGTCTGGGGTCGAACGATCCGGCATATCACGACGCGGCATCGGCAGAGAAGTTGGCACAGGATGCACTTGCGACGTCGCGCTCGGAAGTGGTGCGTGCGGAATCGCGGAAGATTATTGATGCTGCGCGGAATGAAATGGACGGATAGCGAAGGGCTCGATGCGGTCGTTTAGGAATCTTCCATCTTATCCCTTCGGCGGGCTTCGAGTTCAGCAAGCAACTGGATGATTCGTTCGCGCACCAGCGCGACGCATTCTTCGTCCGTGCGGGCGGCGAGTTCTTCCGGCGAGATCGGGTCGGCGTAACCGACGTAGATGCGGCCCGGAGCGGGGAGGGCGCGGTCGCGGGGCCACATCTCATACGCCCCGGTGATGGCGGCGGGGACGATCGGAACGCGAGCTTTCTTCGCGATCAGAATGACGCCGGCGTGCAACGGGCCGACGGCACCGTCGGTGGAGCGCGTGCCTTCGGGGAATGCGACGACGACGTTGCCGTCGCGGAGGCGGCGCAGCGTTTCCTTGATCGCACCGATGTCGGCGGTATCGCGTTTGATGGGGAAGCAGTTCAGCGAACGTATCAGCCAGCCGAAAGCAGGGTTGCGAAAGAGCGAATCGCGGCCCATGAAGTGGCACTCACGCGGGAGCGCGTGACCGGCGAGGACGGGATCGAAGAAGCTCTGATGGTTTGCGGCGACGAGGGCACCGCCGACGCGGGGAACTTTCTCCACGTGAAATGCGCGGCCGCGCGCAAAGGTCACGAAGCCGACGTGGCAGAAGAAGCGACAAAATCGGTAGAAAGGACGCATGGGTCGGTTGTTTGCTCGAAAGTGTCGTCGAAGCATGGCAGCCGCCTTCGGCGTTGCAGCCATGGCACCCCCGTTTTTCCAAGTGGCCGTTACCTGGCGGAGACGCGAGGCGTCTCAGAAATTTCGGTGACTCTTGTTGCGCGGCACGCAAACGACGATTGCCTTCGGAGGGTTTCGCTGCGCTCCATCCACCCTACAACTCTGCAAAACTTTCCAGCAACTTACGTCATTTGTGTGTTGGCGTCGATTAATCCCTTCTTGCGTAGATGATCGAGCATTTGCGCGATTACTTCATTGACGGAAATCGCAGACGTATCGATCTCGATGGCGTCTTCGGGTTTGCGAAGCGGGGCGACGGCGCGCTCCGAGTCCGTCTGGTCGCGTTGTTCGAGGTTCCTGAGCACCGCTGCTTCATCGACTTCCTCGCCGTCGGCAACCAGTTCGTGATATCGTCGCGCGGCGCGTTGGCGGATGTCGGCGTGGAGGAAGAACTTCATGTCCGCGTCGGGAAATGCGACGGAACCCTGGTCGCGGCCTTCGGTGACCAGCGCGCCGAAGCGCTTTCCGAATTCTCGCTGCCGACGGACCAGCTCGACGCGGACAGCCGGGGAGGCGGCGATGTAGCGCGTGTTGTCGTTGATGCGCATGGTGCGCAGCTCTTCGGTCACGTCGCGGCCACGCCAGGTGACGCGAATGTGTGTCGGGCCGAGGTTGAGGTCGTAATCATCGCGAGCAGCCAGCGCGGCGAGTGCGGATTCATCGTTCAGATCGACGCGCTCTGTCAATGCGGCAAGCGTGACCACGCGATACATGGCACCCGTGTCGAGGTAGGGTATGGATAGTCTGGCGGCGAGCTTGCGGGCGACGGTGCTCTTGCCGGAGCCTGCGGGGCCGTCAATCGTAATGATCACGCGCGCTCGCTTTCCAATGCGGTGTTTCGACGGCGAAAATACGCGGAGGACCGGCTGACAACATCGTCACGAAGATTATCAGCCTTTGGCTCTGCTGTTGGCATTCGTGTTCGCGGGGCGATTTGTCGCGCCGCTGCCGGTTTTTTCGTCTTCCGGAAGTCGCAGGTCCATTCCTTTTGGAATGACATCCGGAGATTTCAGACGATCTTTATTCAAGTTGTAAATCTCCGGCCAGCGATCGCCATCGCCGAGGATTTTGCGTGCGATGCCTTCCAGCGTGTCGCCGTCGCCGACGCGATAGGTCGCGCGACGTGCCTTGGGCTGTGTCGGGGTTGTGTCTGCCGGCTTCGGCGTGTCGGCAGCCGTTGCGTTGGTCTTTTTCACGCGACCGGCAATGACTTCTTCCTTGTCCGGAATCACAAGACTCTGGCCGGGAATCAACACATTCGGATTGATGTCGGGATTTGCCGCAGCCAACGCGAGGTAGTACTTGCCGTGTCCGTAGAATTCTGCGGCAATGGCGCTCAGCGTGTCGCCTTCCTGGATCGTGTAAGACTGTGATCCCACCAACCCCGTCGCAGGATTGACGAGCTTTTCGATGCTGGTCGTCGCCGGTCGATCGATGCTATTCGGCGGCGGGAGCATCGGGTTGGAGCGCGGCAAATCGGGGATCGACGTGGAGGGTGTCGAACTCGTGGATGAAGTTTCTCCTGTGTCGCTCCGCGAATCCGCTTCATCACGGTCTTCGTAGGAACGTCCGACTGGATCAAACAGATCTTCTTCGTCGTCGGATTGCGCGACGAGCGCGCCCACGCGGTCCGCTTCGCGCGATGATTCCCGACTCAGTTCATTGGCATTGCTGTTGAGGGTGGTGGACGCAAGTGCATTGTCGTTGTCTGCATCGCGCGGGGGAATCACGGTAGGCACGCGATTTTCGATCGGGCGCGAGGGAGGCGGTTGGGAAGGTGCCAGGCGCGGTGTTCCCGTATCGCGGCTGGGCACGGGGCGGGTGTTGGTTTCGCCCGACGGCAGCGGTGTGCCGCGATCCGCCGAAGCAAGGGGGCCGCTGTTGCTGTTTGCGCTTGTCGCGTCAAAGGGAAGTGAGTCAGGGCCTTTCTGCTTATTACAGTTGATGATCGCAACAAATGAAACAATAGCAATCACGACAAAAGCGGTGAGCATCCCCCATCGTACTTCGGATCGCATCTCGTACATCGCCATTGCCCCACAGCCCCACATTGATGAAAAAGCCCGAAACCGACGTTGTTGTCGGGTTCGGGCATCATTATAGCCGAATTAGCGATTCGCGAAATCGTCGGGAATTATGCGGTTGCCGGACGGACAGCTTTCGCTTTCCGTTCGCCGGTGCGGATGCCCCACATCAGGAGTGGTGCTGCAATGGCGATCGAGGAGTACGTTCCGGTGAAGATGCCGACCAGCATGCAATAGGTGAATCCGCGGATCGAGCTGCCGCCGAGGATGTACATCATGAGCAGCACGAGGAACGTTGTGAAGCCGGTGATGATCGTTCGGGACATCGTCTGGTTCAGGCTGTCGTTGATGATCTGCGGGGTCACGACGCCGAGTCGACCGCGTACCTCGCGAATACGGTCGAAGATGACGATCGAGTCGTTGATCGAGTACCCGATGATCGTGAGAAACGCGGCCACAATCGTCATGTCGATCTTGAAATTGTCGATCAACAGGAACTGGCCGAGCGGACTGTTTGATCCGCCGATCCACCAGGCAAAGCCGATGAAGCCGAGTCCGATGAGGACGTCGTGAATCAGTGCAACAACGCCGGCGACACCGTAGGACACGCGTCCGAACCGGACCCAGAGGTAGGCGATGATCATGGCCCACGAAAGCACCAGAGACATGATCGCCTTCTGCGTCGACTGCGCGGCGATCTGCGGTTTGAACTGCGAAACACGGCGGAGCGACTGCTCCGTATCCAGCGTCGCGGTCGCAAGCTGCATTTCCTTTCGCGCGTAATCGTCAACCCAGAGCTGCGGCGCATCCTCGTAGCGGTGCGGCGGATTGCCCACCACCAGCGCAACGCTTTCGTACAGCGGGGCGCCGCCGTCGGAAGCCTGATCCGCCTGACGCACGCCGATGACCTCAAAGCGACGGTAGGGGAAATCCTGGTAACCCGGTTGCAGACGCATTCCCTGCAGCCGACTCTGGATCGCGGCAAGCGTTTGTGGCGGATCCAGATTGTCGAACCACATTGCTGCGCCGCCGCGGAAGTCGGTGACGTCGCGATCGACATCGGCCGGGAAGTCCGGGATCACATTGACGAGGCTGGCATCGGTAATCGGATAGGGGGTGTTTTCGTCGCCCCGAATGGTGTAGGCGATGCTGGGCTGGCGGACGAGATCGTCGCCGAGCGCCTGTTCCAGCGCATACTGGACGAGTCGCTTGTTCTTTTCGGTGGTGGTGACGTTCCAGAATCGACCTTTTTCCGAATCGCCGGCATCGAGAAAGATACCCAGATTCGCGCGGCCGAGCGTTCGTTGCACAATCGGCAAACCATTTGTCGGGGTCGCGAGATTTCGGACAAACTGCTGAATATCAGCCGGTGATTTGTCGCCTTCGATTCGCACGGTGACCGCGTCTTCGGACGGATTGCGTGTGATGCCGCCGCGAACCAGCAAGTCGTTGTCTTCCAGCGGTTCGGTGATGATCGCGGCAATCAGGTCGGCGGGCACGCCGGGCATGGAGACTTTCACCGTGGAAGGACCGGCTTCGACGGCGGTGGCTGCTGCAACCTTATCGCTGTAAGCGGCGATCTGCTTGGCGGTCTCCGCGAGCTTGTCGTGTATGACGTTTTCATTCGCGATCGGGGTTTCGAGTTCGACTTCAGCGGCAACACCGCCGTTGAATTCGACATCGAAGAGTTCATCCTTGGTGCGGGAGAACAATGCGACCATGCCGATCGCAATCGTGACGATCGAAATCAGCGCAAAGAGCTTTCGTTTTCCATACCAGTCGATCGTGGGCACCTTGATCAACTGGAGCATCTTGATATCGGTCAGGAGGCGGTACTTGACCAGGAATGCAAAAATCGTCCGGGTCACAAAGAGCGAAGTGAACAGGCTCATGACGATACCCCATCCAAGCGTGAGGCCGAACCCTTTGATCTCTTCGCTGCCGACGTAGTACAGAATCAGACTGGTGAGCAGCGTGGTGATGTTGGAGTCGATAATCGTTGAGAGCGCCTTGTCATAGCCGTTCTTGATAATCATGCGCAACGATGATCCGCGTTCCTTCTCTTCACGCATGCGCTCGAAGATCAGAACATTTGCATCGACCACCATACCGATCGTCAGAATGACGCCGGCAATGCCCGGGAGTGTGAACCGGGCGCCGAGCATCGCCATCGCGGCGAGCACGAGCACAACGTTCATCAGCAACGCGACATCCGCCACGCAACCGCAGATGAAGTAGTAAATCGCCATGAACAACGCGGTCGCCGCCAAGCCCCAGACCGCGGCGCGAAGTGCGCGGTGCAAATTTTCACGGCCCAGGCTGGAGCCGATCGTACGTTCGGACAGGGGGGTGTCCTTCAAGCGGGCAGGCAGCGAACCGGACTGCATCGCCTGCACCAGATACATCACTTTTTCCTGTGTGAAGCGGCCGCTGATCGTTCCGACGCGACTGATCTTGCTTTGGATCGTGGCGGACGAGTAGGCAACATCATCGAGAAGAATGCATAACTGATTCTGCAGATTTCGGCCGGTGAGATCGGCAAACCGGCTCGCGCCGACCGCGTCGAATTCAAATACGACGTTGGGCGCACCACTCTGATCCTGACTCGGATACGCATTCTTCAGCTTCCACTTCGCGGCGCGTTCGTCGTGCAACAGGCAGTTCGTGGGATCGTTTGTTGCGAGGACGTAATAGTCTTCGCCTTGCTTGCCCAGGACGGCCGGAATGGTGGGATTGGTCACATCGTATGTTTCGAGCCCGGCGGCGGAGTCGAGGTTGAAGAACGCGACCGGGTTGTCGATGCGAAACCAGTGATCGGTGTCACCGGGCCGCGGATCCGGTCCGTATTTCGCGAGATTCTCGCGGTAGCGCGAGATTTTCGCGGCATTGTCGGGGGTTTGCTGCGTGAGAATGCGAAATTCCAGCACACCTGCGCCACTAATCAATCGCTGCAGATCCGCCGGTCCGTCGAGATATCCTTTGCCGGATTTCCAGTCTTTGTATTCTTCGACGGTTTGATCGATCTGCGTCGCGAGTTCCGGGAGGCGCTTTTTGAGATCGTCGAGACTCGCGTCGCGGGTCGCGTCCGCGAGGTCGAGAATACGCGCGAACTGGGCGGGGTCCAGCTCATTCTGGAGCACTTCGTCTTCCGCGTCTTCCGCCAAATCCTGCGCATCCTGCATGGCGTATTCGAGGTTTTTCAGTGCCTCCGGATCACCACTACCTGCGTCGACCTTGGCTTTTTCCGCGCGATACGCTTCAAGCGCTGCGACATATTTGTCATATTGCGCGGCTGCGCGTTCCAGCGCGGCCTTGCGCCCCGAGCCGGCAGTTCCCGCCAACGCGGCAATCGCTTTCTCGCGCTCCTGACCGCTGGCGCGAATGGCCTCGCGAACGTCGCTGCGCTTCAGCGTCATGTCGAAGAGCTTCTTGAGTGATTCTTCGTACTCTTCCTGCTTTTTCTTGGCTTCCGCCGGGGGCAGCGGCATCTGCACTTC
>JBFWWY010000108.1:0-8735 GCA_050245935.1 Phycisphaerae bacterium
CAAGCGATAAACAGCACGTTGCGCCGCGGGCGCATTTCCTGAGCGAGACGTTGCGCCAGTACGATCAGTCCGGCGGTGCCGGATGCGTTGTCATCCGCGCCGTTGTGAATCTGCGGTTTGTCGTCGCCCCGTGCGGGGGAGACACCGAGATGGTCGTAATGGGCACCCACGACGATGGTTTCATCCGTCGTACCGTCGCCGCGAAAGAGACCGACGACATTCTTCCCGCGTGCCGGACGAACGCCCGTCTTCATCACGACGGTCTGAGCGGGAAATTCGGCAGAGAGCGACAAGCGATCGCCGTCGAGTTCTTCCTGTAGCGTAGCAAGATTCGGCAGGCCGAGCGCATGCACAACTTCTGACGCAACCTCGCGCGAAATTTGAATCATCGGCAAGTCGTACGTCGGTCGCGTCGCCCAGGGATCAAATGCAATGAGCTGATCTTCGACCGTGTTCGGATGATTCGGCGGATTGATGACAATGATGCCTTTGGCCCCATGTTTGGCAGCAGTTGCCGCCTTTTCGCGAAAATAGGAATACTCCGAACCTTCCTCCCCTCCGAAGCTCGCTTCGGGATCATTGCTGCGCGGCTCGTAACGGAAAATGAGAAGAATTTTTCCGGTCGGATCAATGTCGAGATAATCGTCGTAGTCGTGGTCCGGCGCTTCGATGCCATAACCCGCAAACGCGATCGGCCCCTCCGCATCGCCAATCGCGGAGAACGGCAGCGGCGTCCAGTCGGAGCCGAGTTTGAGCGGGTGCGACACGCCGGGAAGCGTGAGCGACGCCTCCCCCGCATCGAGTTGCTTGCGGGCGGTAATTTCAAAGGACTGAAACCACGTGTCGTCATCGCCGGCCGGCTGCAAGCCCGACAATTTCCATTGCTCGACAATGTAGTCTGCAGCCTTGTCAATGTCCGGCGTCGCAAAGCCGCGACCGTTCAACGCATCCGACGCGAGGTAGTCCACGTGCCCGAGGTACCGCGCGGCGGCAGCGCTCAACGTCTTCGCAGATTCGGTCGCAGTCTCCGCAGCATGCAGCAGCGTCGTTGCGACTGCGATCATCGATATGAGAAGCAGCTTTGCAGGTCGTTTCATACTTTTCCTTACGCGATCCGCGAAACCGAAAACGCAATACGCAGATGGTGACTTGCCCAATAGGTGCTGGAACACGCACCATCAGAACCTCCCGCGCCAAGCGGGGGGGCCGAGACGATAATCAACCATTGATGAGTCTCGCCGGAGTACTCGTATCATCTTAACGAATATCAATCATGACTGCCCGGCTGCAGACGCAGGCCGCGCGGCACGACCCAGCGCTCGACAATTTCAAACAATCCCTGGGCCAGGAGCGCCATCACGGCGGCGGGGATCGCGCCTTCGAGGATACGACCATTATCCGCGAGGCGGATGCCGGTGAGAATCGGCTGTCCATACCCGCCGGCTCCGATTAGCGCACCGAGCGTTGCAAAGCCGATATTGAGAATCGCGGCTGTCTTGATGCCCGCAAGAATCGTCGGCAGCGCCAGCGGCAACTCGATCCGCCCGAGCTTGGCGGCCGCGGTGAGACCGAGCGCTTCCGCCGACTCTCGCAATGCGATCGGTATGCCGCGAAACCCGGCAACCGTGTTGCGGACAATCGGCAGCAAACTGTACAGGCAAAGCGCGACCACGGCCTGCGGAAAACCGATCTCCCACCCCAACGACGTGAGCGGCGGGATCAGCAAAACCAGCAGCGCGAGCGACGGTATCGTCTGCAACATACCCGTCACCGCGAGAATCACCTGTCCGGCAAGGGCGTACTTGGATGCAACGATGCCCAGCGGAATCGCGATCAGAATCGCCGCCGCCAGCGACGGAAGAACAAGCCGCAGATGATCCAGCGTTGTTGCACCGATGCGCCCAAGTCGCGATTTCTGGCTCAGTGTCGTCTGAAAGTCGTACTTCTCTTCCAGAAAGCTCGCCGCCACCCGCGCTTCGCTGATACGGGCGGACAAATCTTTCGGCCGCGCCTCGGCATTGAGCGTCGTCATCAGCCGGTCGTCGATTTCGCCGCAGAGGCGTTTGATCGCTGTGACGGCATCGGGATGTCGCTGCAGGAGGTCCGCGCGATACAGCCACAACGCGTCGTAGCGGGGAAAGTGTGTCAGGTCATCTTCAAGTATTGCCAGATCGTGAAACAGAATCTCCGGATCGGTCGTATAGACATCGATCACGTCAATACCTCCACCCGCGAGTCCGGCATACGCCACGGCGTGCTGCATCCCCCGCACATTCTTCTGCGGCAAACCATAAGCTCTTTGCAGCGACGGCCAGCCGTCACCCCGATTCATGAATTCGTTGCTGAACCCGAAGCGGAGGGCGGTATGTTTCGTCAGGTCCGAAATTCGCTTGATCTGGAGGCGGTCGGCAGCTTCCCGACGCATGGCCAGCGCGTAGGTGTTGTTGAATCCGAGTGGGTCGGAGGCGCAAAGGCCCAGCTTTTCAAGTGCCCTGCGAATCGACGCGAGATCGCTGACGTTCTGATCGTGGAGCAACTCACGTATCAGCGTACCGGTGTACTCGGGATAGATGTCGAGTTGCCCATCCTGCAAAGCCGTAAAGAGAATGCGCGTCCCGCCGAAATCCGCGCGATGCCGTGCGCCAGAACCCGTCGACTGAACAAGCTGCGTCGCGATCTCACCGAGAATGATCGATTCAGTGAAACTCTTGGAGCCGACAACGACTGAAGATTCGCGATCCTTGGCGCAACCACTGATCGCGATCGAGCATGCAACAAAAGCGATTGCGAACATTCCCGTCAGCGGGATGGCGGGAACAACTCGGTTTCCTTCACGCGAATCCGTCATTTCTTCGGCTCCGCGTGGCCAATCTGTGCCGAATGCTGCGACGCAATGAATGTCGCGACAAATTCGTCTGCGGGTTGTTCCGTCAGATCGGCAATAGTGCCGCGCTGCGCGATCGTCCCGTTGCGCATCAGCACAATATCGTCGGCGAAGTGCGCCGCTTCGCTGAGGTCGTGGGTGACAATGACGACCGTTTTACCGAGCCGAGAAAAAATGTTCTTAAGCTGCACCTGCAGGTCGCTGCGAATGATCGGATCGAGTGCGCCGAGTGGTTCGTCGAGCAGCAGAATCGCCGGATCGAGAACCAGCGCCCGCATCAGACTCACGCGCTGACGCTGGCCGCCGGAGAGTTGTGTGGGATACCGGTCCAGCGCATCGACCGGAATGCTCACCAGGTCGGCGAGTTCCCTCACGCGCGAATCAATACGCGCCGCCTGCCATTTCAAATGTTGCGGGACCAGCGCGACATTCTGCCGCGCCGTCAGGTGCGGGAAGAGCCCGCCTTCCTGAATGACATAGCCGATCAATCGGCGAATCTCTCGAATGTTTTCGTCGCACACGATTTGGTCGCGCACATATACGCGTCCGTTGCGCAACCGCACCAGGCCAATAATCGATCGCAATAGAGTAGATTTGCCGCAGCCGCTCTGCCCGATCAGTGCGACGGTCTTTCCAGACGTGACTTGAAGTGAAACGTTAGAAAGCGCGTCCGTCGAACCAAATCGAACAAACGCGCCTTCTATTTCAATCTCAACAGTCGCGGACGGGTTGGAAGCGGTCGTGTGCCCCATCCGCAAATCGTACTCGATTACAATGCAACGTGCGCCGCAATCGAAACTGCCTTACGCTGCATCGTTCGTCTTCGCGACGGGAATCAGCGCGATCTCGTCAATCATCACCATGCGCAATTTCCCGAGTGCGCGATTCTGAATCTGTCGCACGCGTTCCTTGCTCACGCCGAGGATGTTTCCGAGTTCCTCCAGGGTCTTGCCTTTCGCATGACTCGGATTCGTCACAGTTTCATCATCGAGCGCGAACCGCTCGGCAATCACGGTCTTCTCGATGTCGTTGAGCGAAGCGGTGTTCTGCTTGAGCACGGTTCGCAACGACGATACGGTGCGTTCTTCCTCTTCGCTGCGCCGGAGTTCCACCTCATTGCCGGGTTCCAGCGCATCATCGTACTGAACCGGAAAGTGGTTTCTCAGGCGCGACCCCTTCGTCGCACTTCGCGTGAACGCACTCAGTATCGCGCGGCATGCATACGTGCTGAACTTGAAACCGCGACCGCAGTCGAACTTGTCGATGCAGCGCACCAGCGCGAAGTTGCCTTCGCAGACGAGCTCCGACAGTTCGACGCCGTGAATCCGCGCCCGCCGGGCCATCGCCAGCACCAGCGAAATATTGATCCGCGCGATTTCTCCCCGGGCCGTGAGCGCGGCATTCTGCCAGTGCACAAGTTCCCGCGCGACCGCGATGGGCAGCCGCTTGCCGCGGTACTTCCGCAGAATCTGCTGAACACGATGCCGACAGTAATTGAACGCAAGAAACATCCTTCGCTCTTCGTCGGCTGTCAGAACCTCGGCGCGGACGTTCGAGAAAATTCCGAAGTCACTGTCGAGATCGGATTCCGAGTAACTGTCCATGTGAATGAACTTGGACGCAGCCGGAGCTTGGCCAAGCAACTCTTCCTCAGCGTTGCTTTTCCGGAAGACCGGATGAAATACACATTCGTTCACTTCACCCATCATGTGTTCCAGAAGCTCCAGGTCTTCGGGGGAAATCGAGCGCATCCCGGCTGCGGTCGGCAACTCGAAGGTTGCCTTGACCTTCTTCAGGCTGGAGCCCGATGGTTTTGCTTTTCTCTTGCGCGTTGCAGACATTGTATTCTCCACATCTCCCGGGTTTGTCCCACGGGATGGATGATTGCTCTCCTTACTGATACGTAATCCAAGCGATTTTGTTCACTGCTCGCTCACATCTTCGTATTCGCTTGATGACCCTTCTTAGATTCCAAATCGCCGCCGACCGTTTCGCATTCCACCGGGATAAAAAACATCAAAAATTATCTCCCAGGAGTGGGGAAGGCGGGTATTTTTGAGGCGTGGGCAACGACCTTCACATCCTGCATCTCGCCGACACGCACATCGGTGCGGCATTGCCGGCGCGCCCGCGAGCGGACCGCCGCTATCGGGGCAATGACTTGGTTGAAAAATACAACCAGGCCGTTACAGCCGCCTTAAAAGAGGATGCAAAAATCCTCATTCACGCCGGCGATGTATTTGACACGCCTGCGCCCCATGCGTTTGCGGTGCATGCGGCCACATCGCCGCTTTTGGCGGCTGCTGCGGCCGGCGCGCGGGTTTTCGTCGTTCCCGGCAATCACGAGCGGAGCGATCTTCCCGCCGCTCTGATGCTTGCGCACCCCAACATCCACATTTTCCGACAACCGGAAACGGTCGTTTTCCAGCAGGCCGGCTTGCGCATTGCGATGATCGGCATTCCCTGCATTCGGCGCGGTGCGCGGAAACAGTTCGCCGTCCAGCTTGCGGAGACGCAATGGGCGCTGGCCAAAGCGGATCTCAACGTTCTTATATGCCATCAGGCGTTCGTGGGTGCAGTCTGCGGTATCCAGAACTATCGATTTCCGGTCCACGAAGACAACATTTCCCCCGCCGACATTCCCTCCGGTATCCACTACGTTGCGGCGGGGCACATCCACCGGCATCAGTCGATCGCACTGCCCTCCGGCGACGGTGAAATCGTTTACGCTGGTTCGCTCGAGCGGGTGTCGTTCGTTGAGCGCGAGGAGTCCAAAGGCGTCATCCGTGTCGTCGTCGGCAGCGCGGGCCTGCAGGCACGGTTTGTCGAACACGAAGTTCGACCGATGGCGGTTGTGCCAATTGATATTACGGGCTTCGACAAGGCGCGGATCCGGAGTGCAGTCGACGATGCGTTGCTTTCCCTGCCGCCCCATGCGGTCGCGCAGCTTCGTATTTCCGGGCAAATCACCCGCGACATGATCGCCGGGTTGGGCGTAGCGGAGCGCGTGCGCCGTCTGCGTCCGGCAGCACACGTAGAGTTGAACTTCCGCGCGGTAGAATACGCGCCGCAACGCACCGTCGCGCGAAGCGGCCCATCGATCCCCAAACACGAGCGGCGTCACGATCGCACCGCATCCCCAGACGCAACAGCTTTCGCGTGCTCCATCTGGCGTGACCTGCCCGGCGGTCCGCACCGTGTCCAGCGACTCTCCGTAACGGAAATGGACCGCGTCCCACAGGGTCGGGGCAACTATGCGTTGTTTGCCCGCGACGGCCGTCTGCTCTACATCGGCAAAGCAGCGCAATCTCGCGCGCGCGTGCGAACGCACCTCAACCCGCGATCGCCGAAGAACGCCTTCGGAAGCTGGACCCGCGACGCGACGCACGTCGAAATCCGACCGGCCGCTTCGGAATTTGAAGCGACCATGATCGAGTTCGAACTGATCCGCCGCTACCGCCCGCCGTTCAATCGGCAGTTTCGCGAAGCCCGGGCGCCGTACTTTCTCGTGGTCGGCGGCCGCGAATTCGGACAATTGGATGTCGCCCGCATGCCCCAGGCGGATGTTGCATCCTTCGGTCCTTTCGGCAGCCGGTTCAATGCCGAGTTGGTCCGCGATCTGACAAACTCGTTTTACGGCTGCGCGGAGTGTCCCCGGTCGGCCGGAAAGTCAGGGTTTCGCCGCGCGCGATTGAATGCGGCAAATCGACTGCCGCTGCTTGCGGGCAACACCACGGCACGACTCTGCGACAAGTATTTTGCCGGCGTTTGTACCGGGCCGTGCGCGACGAAGATTACCGCCGCCGCGTACACCGATCGCGTGACCGCGCGAAACCGCTTCTTGATGGGCGAGGACGATCAAGCGCTCCGCAGCGCAGAGGCCGCATATACGCAAGCCGCCGTGGCCGACACCACCGTCGCCCCTCTCTGGGAGCCCGAGGCTCATGCCGAGCAAATTCGCGCCGCCAGCGCGACAAACAACAATCCCGCAACAATTTCCGCCGTCAATGGAGCAAGGGAAGCTGGCGATGATTTCAGGCCGCCGGCGCCTCCCCCCGGCACAAGCGCCGAAATCGAAGCCGATGAACGCAAAGCGCAAGAAGAAACGCTCCGCTATCTCCGGCACACCTTCGATCGCGCCGCGCGCCTCCGCACCGCGCGAACTTGGGCCGGCGTCGCGTTCGCTGAACACCGTCCCGACAACCGGCTCTTTCTCTGTATCCCCCGTGCGGATCACTTTGCCTTCGCTGAAGCGCCGCAGCGCGCGGCGCCTTCTGCCGCCAAGCAGGCTATGCCTGCAGGTTCTCTCGAATATTCCTCGTCGATGACCGATGGCGTCGTCCTGCTCGCGCGAATGCTGGAGACAAACGAGACAATTCTTAAAACCCCACGAGACGAACAGGATTTCCCTGTTCCCCCGCTGCAAACAGTCGTTCACGACATCGAGTCGTTGTATGGGGCAACACCCAAAGACGTGACACACGCAACCACAAGTGCGGCAACACCACCGGAAACGAACCAACTGTACTTAT
Source organism: Phycisphaerae bacterium (assembly GCA_050245935.1). Classification (GTDB taxonomy): domain Bacteria; phylum Planctomycetota; class Phycisphaerae; order UBA1845; family Fen-1342; genus JALHOX01. Next base: position 7,417 of record JBFWWY010000108.1, read on the forward strand.
TCGCGTAGCGGCAATGCGCCAGGATCCACGCCGCAACAATCCGAACCCCTCGCGCCAAGCGAGGGGCGCAAGATGCGCGAATGTTTACCGCCCGTCGGCAGCGCACCGACCACCAAACGACGCACCGCCTACGCCGGCACATCCCGCCGCGTATAGAAGAACAGCCCGACCGTCCACGCCACCATCGCAATGATCACGAGCACCGCCATATCCGCCTGCGGAAAAGCGCCTTCGCGCATCTGCACCAGCGGCTGATAGTGTTGCAGCAGTCCTAGATTTGCGACGATTTCGATATCACTCCAGAAGGTCGTGAGATAATTCAGCAGAAAAGACGCCACGATGTACGCGACCACGCTTGCAATCACGAACCCCCGCCGAATCATGAACGACGACATCAGCATCGTGATCGCGCCGATTGCCAGCAGGAGCAGGAAAAAGTTCGGCGCAAGCTGAAAAAACCGGGTGGCATCGACCGGCTCATAGAGCTGGATGAACCGCGTGGCAAGCCAGATTCCCGTTCCCGGCATCAGGCAGAGAATGCTCGCGACCAGCACCCACACCGCAGTCACGCTTACATAAATATTCAACCGCGAAATCGGCAGACTGAGCAGCACGTCGGCGCTGCCGCGGTCAATCTCGCCCACCAGCGACCGCGAGCACTCGGTCGTGAGGTAACCCGTGCAAATGACGAGCAACACCGGATGGACATATCCGAGCGTTGCAACCGTCGTCGCGGAAAGTGCCCCCTCGACGTTCGTGCCCAGCAAAGCGCTCAGCACGTTGTTCACAAAACCGATGTTGATCAGCGTCTTGAGCGCACTGAGATCGATTTCGCTGATGGCGCGAATGAAGAACACCTCGAACACCAGAATCGCGGCAACACTCGCAATCGCGATCCACAGCGTGTCGCGCCCGAACCTGCGGAGCAATGCGGGACTCATCGGGACGCCTCCACCTTCGGCATCGCGACTTCCTCGTTGTAGTAATGAATAAAGAGGTCCTCTAGCCGCGGCTCCTCGATCCGCACATCCTCGACGTCTGCGTCCGCCATCCACCGCAGCAGCGGCCCGACGTCGCCTTTCCACGAGCCGGAAAGGTATCCGTCGTTGCGCTCCGTCACCTGCAACGCTGCCGGCGCCGGTAGTTTGTCGGCTGGTCCGTCCGGCTTAAATTGAATCGTGATGTGCCGCAGCGAGCGTCGTTTGAGCCGTTCGATCTGATCCTGTTCGACAATCTCACCGGCGCGCAAAATCGCGACTTCCTTGCAAAGCTGCTCAACCTCCGCCAGCGTGTGACTGGAAAACAGCACTGTTCGCCCG
>JBFWWY010000109.1:0-8711 GCA_050245935.1 Phycisphaerae bacterium
GTTGTACCAGCCAAAGCAGAATCATCACGAGGGACATGGCCGCAGTCGCATAAAGAATGTATATCCAGGCAAAATCAAACATGACGGATTGCGACCTTTGCATTGGCGCTGCGACGGCCGGCGATTGTTTTCCGCAGCGTAATCAGGAACGGCAGCGTCACAAACCACTCTGCGGCGATGTATGCAATGCCCCTTAATGATTCTCTAATGTCAACGACACCCATTTTTTCAGATGACAGATAGGCAAGCGGACCTGCGAGGCCACCCAATATTGCCGCCAGCCCGAGGCGACCGTCGAGCCAGCCGAGGGAGTAGCCGATCGTTGTCGCGAAACAAGTCCAAATGGCCAGCATCCACAAGGGTGCCGGTAACGGGGTTTCGTTCTCGAACGCAAGCACGCCTGCGACGACGAGCAGCGTATCGCTCGCATAACCCAGCGCCGCCGCCAGGACGACAAAGCGCACATCCGAAAGACTCCCGATGACCTGGACGTGGAGAATTAAAAGGAGCGCCGCAATGAGGATCGCGAGCATACCGAAATTGATCCGTGCGCTGAAAAGGCATCCTAGCCATGCGAGCTGAAAAAGAAGATAGTTCGCAATATTCCGCTTCATCCCATCTGCCCATAATGCGATGGAACCGCAGCAAACAGCGAGTCGAGCGGAGGCAGCGGCGGGCGCGCACGGCATTGGGGCATGTTGTAGATGAGTTGCGAGACGCCGATCGTTCGCTCCAAAAATCCTGCTTCACAATAAGCGAGGTAATACTCCCACATCCGAATCAACGCATCGGAGTAACCCAGCGCCTGAATCTGCGCACGGTTGCCGAGAAATCGCTTCCGCCAGTGTCGCAAGGTTATGGCATAGTGGGGACCGAAATCTTCCTGATGAACTTGTTGCAGGCGGGTGTTCTCTGTCAGTGACTGCTGGATTGCCCCCAGCGAGGGAATAAAACTACCGGGAAACACAAATCGCTTGATGAAATCGACCTTGTGCAGCGCCTGTTTGTAGTAGCGCTCGGCCATCGTAATCGCCTGGATCACCATCTGACCGTCTGCCGTAAGCAGTCGTTCGCATTGCGCCAGGAACGTCCCGAGATAGTGATGCCCAACGGCTTCGATCATCTCGATACTTACGACGCGATCATACTTGCCGATTAACGCGCGATAATCCTCGTTCAACAGCGTGATGAGGTGACCCAGCTTATGATCCGCGACCTGTTGCGCCGCATAGTCGTACTGCTCTTTGGAAATTGTTGTCGTGGTGATATGGCACCCGTACGTCCTTGCCGCGTGAATCGCGAAACTTCCCCAGCCGGTACCAATTTCCAGAATGCGCATGCCGGGTTGCAGATTCATTTTTCTGCAGACGCGTTCAAGCTTTGCAACCGACGCGTCGCGCAGGGTCGCGTCCTTCCGCTCGAAGATTCCCGCGGAATACGTCATCGTTTCATCGAGAAACAGTCGGTAGAAGTCGTTTCCGAGATCATAATGCGCTGCGATGTTTCGCCGACTTCCCTTTCGCGTATTTCTTCGCGACGCGTGAAACAGTTTCACGAGCGGGGCCGTCGTACGCGCGAGAATGCCGTCCAGCCGCGCAAACAGCGCTTCGTTCTGCAAAAAAAGCCGCAGAAGTCCGACGAGATCGTCCGTCGACCAATCTCCGCGAATGAACGACTCGCCCGCACCGAGTGCGCCGTTGAACGCCACGGCGCGATAAAGTGCCGGATCGTGGACCGTGATCTGCGCGGATTGCGAAGCACTCGCCGGGCCGAATTCAAGACGGTTCGAGCCTTCCTGGAGGGCCAATCGCCCTGTTGAAATCTCGCGCAGGTGCGCCAACACACCCCTCCGCGCCGCGCGGGTCAGCCAGCCGTGAGACGCATCGCGTGATCGCAGTCGAAGCGATGGAAGCGCCGTGTTGCGAATCATGTGATCTCCCGCGTCACGGAAGATATCTGCGTAACGTCAGCCGCGACATGTGACGTGGAACTGCCCGGCGAACGGCCCCAGGGGCTGTTCGGATGGGGGACATAGGGCACGCGCTTAAACCAGAGTCGCAGCGCATGCCAGTGAATTCCAGCTACCACCTTTAGAGTCATCAGTGGATAGCGAAGAAGCAGGAGGTGAAGCCGTGTCGCCGTGATCGCGCGGCGCGTCATCGTTAATCGCGCACTGAATACGCGCTCTTCACTTTTGAGATTGTTCATAAAGACATCCAGCGATTCGCCCGGCACCGAGAACCGCCAGTGGTAGTCCTGATCCATTTCCATAAAAGGAGAAACGTGGAAGCATTTTGAAAAGCGGAACGCGGCTTGGGCAAACGACACCTGTTCGGGTCGTGCCAGCACGTAGCAATGCTGCTCGCCCCACGGCGTATTGTTGATCTCCGCGACGATCGCCCGCACATCTTCGCCGTTCTCGTCAAAGCAATAAAAAAAACTGACTGGATTGAAGCGATAACCAAAATATTGCAGATGGGTGAGCAGCCGGACTGGGCCGACGACGCAGTCGCCAGTGGATTTTTCCACGAGCTGAATCACTGCATCGCGCAGAGACTGCCCGGGCGTTGTGAATGATTTCAAATGATCGGCGCGGCGGAATCTTGCGAGGCCGAATCCTTCGTTGGACCACAGCGGGCTGCGTGCAAAGACGTCATCGATCTCGTCAAGATCAAGATACATCATAAACAACGAAAACGAGAACGCGTGGTGCCTGGGCGCGGTCCGAACATGCGAAACGTGACCTTCGTAAATGCAGCTTCGTCGGACTACCATTCCACTCCCAACTGACGGCAAACGTTCAACGCGCTCCGCACGCCGTCTTCATGGAATCCGTGGCCCCAGTACGCGCCGCAATAGTGCGTGCGATTGACGCCCGAACTCTCCGGCCATTGCGCACGCGCCGCATAGCTCTTATGAGAATAGACCGGATGGTCATACCGAAATCGCTGCAGAATTTTGCCCGGATCAATTTCCCCGGTCCGATTCAACGAAACAAAGTAGTTCGCCGATGTCTGGAGCGATTGCAGCATATTCATGTAATACGTCACGGTTGCGCAATCGGATTCAGTCCGCGGCACGAAGTAGTTCCAGCTTGCCCAGGCGCGGCGCGAATGCGGCATCATTTGACCATCGGTGTGGAGAACAACCTCGTTGGGCTGAAACGGCAGCGCCGCGAGAATGTCGCGTTCGGCGGTGCTGGGATCGGCCAATAATCTGAGGGCCTGATCGCTATGCACGGCCATAATGACACGTTCGAATTGCTCGACACGATTCCCGGCAAGCGTAATCTCGACGCCCCGCGAATGCCGCCGAATGGCGGAAACCGGCGTGCGCAACCGAATTCGATCGCTGAATAGCGCCGCCAGCGCGCGTACGTATGTATGCGAGCCACCTGAAATCACCCGCCAAATCGGGCGATTCCGCACCTGTAGCATGCCGTGATTGTGCAAAAAGCGCGCCAGATGCAACACAGGAAATGCGCCGATCTGACGAGGGTTGGCGGACCAGACCGCGGCGGTCATCGGGATGAGATGATCTTCAATAAACGCGTCGCAAAACGAATGTCGTGCAAGGAACTCGCTGAGGCGCAGATCTGGAGCGGTTTCGTCCCGCAGCATGTTTCCTGCAATGTTGTTGAATCGAGCAATATCGCGCAGCATCCCGTAGAACGACGGGCGGAAGACATTTTTTCGCTGCGCGAACAACGTGTTTAGCGAGTCGCCGTTGTATTCGATGCCGCTGCGCGCCGATTGCACGCTGAAACTCATCCGGCTCGGCTGCGTGGGAATCTTCAGCTCTCGGAGCAGTCGAACGAAATTGGGATAGGCCAGCTCGTTGTAGACAATGAAGCCGGTGTCGATTGCAAGCGGACCGTCGTCGTCTGTTTGGACGGTTGCCGTGTGGGTATGCCCGCCGAGGTAATCGTTCGCTTCAAAAATAGTAATGTCGTGCGTGTTTCGAAGGACGTACGCTGCCATGAGGCCGGAGATGCCGGAACCGACGATTGCGACGCGCACGATTACCCGCCCGCGGCCTCGGCAGCGGAAGCAGTTCTGCCATCGTCCAGCACACGCTGCGGAACCGGCCGAAGGCTCCAGATCACGCCGATTTTTTCCAGCAGTTTCAGACCGTAATAAGTGATATCAACTTCCCACCAGTAAAAGCCCTGACGCACGCTGCCGGGGAACTTGTGATGATTGTTGTGCCAGCCTTCACCGAGCGTGAGCAATGCCAGACCCAAGTTATTCCGACTCTCATCCTGCGTCTCGAATCGTCGGGTGCCAAACAAATGGGCCAGCGAGTTGATGAAGCAGGTACAGTGAAAAAGTACGACGGTTGAAACAAAAAATCCCCAGACGACGAGCTGCATGCCGTTCGTTTCGAGACCAGGGTAGTGGACGCGAAGGATCGTCCCTGCGGCGAATAAGCCCGCCGCCAACACCGTGGGCACGATCAGTTCAAAGCGGTCAAGGAAGCGAAGCTCCGGAAACCGGATCAGGTCGCGCACAAGTTTGGGGTCGGTGACGAGGTTGCGACTCACCATGAGCCAGCCCATGTGGCTCCAATACCAACTGTGCTCGTGGGGCGAATGGGGATCCTCCGGCCGATCGGAATGTGCGTGATGTTTCCGATGTTGTGCCGCCCACCAGATCGGGCCGCGCTGAGCCGCAGAGTTCCCGAGTACCGCAAAAACGAATTGTGCCGCGCGCGACGTCTTGAACGTTCGGTGGGAAAAGTAGCGGTGATAGAAGCCCGTGATCGCGAACATGCGAACAACGTAAAGAAGAATCGCGATCCCGAACGCCGTCCAGGAAAAGCCAACCCAAATGACACCCAGGCAACCCGCGTGCAGGATGAGGGAGGGAATCCAGCGCAGGGGCTCAGCCTTTGCGCGAGACTCTTGGGAGAGTTTCGACGAATCGAACCACGCGGCGAATTGGGCGATTGAAAATTTTCCTGTCGCTTTCATCGGTCTAATCGCTGTTTTCGTCCGGAGGCGCGTTCCAGATTCATGTACGGGGCCGACGGCGCGAATAAACGCCGGCAACGCGGGCATAAATTTTGTGGGTCGCATCATTTAAGCGTTCGTCGCGTGCATGTCGAGCTGTTCTCGCAATTGGTCGGCATGCTTGTGAATTTCAGACTTTTCGTCACCCGACATTCGCTCTACGTGCTGGAGCATCATCTTCATGCGGCGATTGCTGGCGAACCGCTTCTCGTTGCGAATCAGAAAATCCCAGTAAAAGGTCGTGAAAGGACAGGTTTTGTCCCCAATCCGTTGCTGGGGCCTGAAACGACAGCGCGCACAATAGTTACTCATGCGCTTGATGTACTGTCCGCTGGCGGCGTAGGGCTTGGTGCCCACCACGCCGCCGTCCGCGTGCATCACCATTCCGAGCGTGTTGGGCAAGGTGACCCAATCCACGGCGTCGACGTACATCGCGAGATACCAATCGCTGATCAACCGGGGATGAACGCCGGCCAGCAATGCGAAGTTTCCCGTCACCATCAATCGCTGTATGTGGTGGCCATAACCGTGTTCCAGTACCTGCCCCAGCGACTCGCGCATGCACCGCATATCGGTTTCGCCGTCCCAGTAGAGCTGCGGCAAGGTGCCATACTGTTTCAGCTCATTCCGGTCGCGATAATCGCGTCCTTCGTACCAGTAGATTCCACGTATGAACTCGCGCCAGCCGATAATCTGGCGCACGAAACCCTCCACACACGGAAGCGGCGCCGCGCCCGCTTCAAAAGCTTCGATCGCTGCATCCACGCATTCTTGTGGATGCAGCAGTTTGAGATTTAACGGGGCCGACAGGAGCGAATGGTAGAGGAAAGGCTCGCTCGTCCACATCGCGTCTTGAAACGTACCGAATTTCGGCAGCCGTTGCGCGATGAAATCGGCGAGTGCGCGCTGGGCTTCGCGACGCGTCACCGGCCACTGCAGATCGTCCAGCTTGCCCGGATGATCGCGAAATCGCTCGTTCACGAGCGCGAGAACTTCTTTCGTCACGTCATCGGGTCGAGTGCGATACGGCGGAGGGCTTCCCGGCGAAGAACGGAAAGATTCGCGGTTCTGCTTGTCGAAGTTCCACGTGTTTCCTGTGGGTTCGCCGTTTTTCTCGATGAGGATGTCGAGCCGCTTCCGCTGCCAGCGATAAAAGTGCTCCATCACGGGGTTTTTCCGCCCGCTCATCCAGCCGGCGAAGGCGGCGCGCGAAGTCAGAAAGTGGCCATCTTCGCAAGTCTCAAATGAGATCCCGGATCGCGTCGAAATGCTTGCTACAACGTCGGCGACGCGCCATTCGCCCGGTTCGGTGAGCCGCACCCGCTGCGGTTTCAATTCGTCAATCGCGCGGCTGATTTCGGTTTGGAATGAATGTGTGTTCTGCGGATCGGTCAGCCGAACGTAGCGAACGCGAATCCCGCGCTCGGCCACGTCCAGCGCAAAGTGGCGCATCGCGGCCAGGAACAGGGCAGTCCGCTGTTTGTGGCTCCAAACGTGTACAGACTCTTCGTCGACTTCCATCATCAGCACGGCGTCACGCGATTTGTCGAGCTCCTTGATGGGCGTAGCGGCAAGATCTAGTTGATCGCCAAAAACGACCACCAGATTGCGCACTTCGCCACGTACAGCCGGAATGGTGAATGCAGTGGAAATCACTACGTTCCTCCTGCTTCTTCAGTCGCAGCTTCCGCCGCACCGCGAATGCCGTTCATCATTCCCCGGAACACAATGCCGTGGAAGGGAAGGACCGCATACCAGTAGACAATTCCCCAAAGGCCCTTCGGCTTAAACTTTGCAATCAGTTTCAACTCGCTATGGTCGGGCTGACTGACGGAGTTCGCCTCAAAACGAAGAACCGCAGTTCCGGGAACCTTCATCTCCGCGCGCAACTCCAGATGATGATTCTCATCAATGCTCGTGACGCGCCAGAAATCGAGCGATTCGCCGTAGCTGATTTCCAGCGGATCGCGTCTGCCCCGGCGCAGTCCCGGTCCGCCGACCAACCGGTCCATCCAGCCCCGCACGCGCCACAGCCAGCTACCCGCGAAGTAACCGCGTTTTCCGCCAAGCTGGCAGAATGTGCGAAACAATACGCTTCGCGGAGCCGCGACGGTACACGAACGTGCATCTTCGAACGTTGTGCCGCCGGCCCAATCGGGATCGCCGGGAATTTCCCCGGCTGATGACCACGCCGTTTCGACTTCGCGACGCTGGATTTTTCCGAGCGCCGCTTCGATTGCTTCGCGCACCGTGAGCAACTCCTGCGGCATGAGTCGCGCCGCGTCGTCGTTCCGACATACGACGGGATTCCGCAGACCTTCAGCCAGCGGACGTGCGATCCGGTGGCTCAGTGGCGTGATCAGATGAATCCAGAGCGAGCTCAGGCGCGGCGTCAGCACCGGCACCGGAATGATCCAGCGCCGCCGCAGTTCGAGTGCCCGCTCCATCTCCCGCATGATCTGCTCATACGTCATGACCTCGGGACCACCAATATCCAGCGTGCGACCGGTCGTCTCCGAGACGCGAAGACAGGCAATCAGATAGTGCAGGACGTTCCGTACGCCGATGGGCTGACACTTCGTGCGGACCCATTTAGGCGTCACCATGATGGGAAGTCGTTCGACGAGATAGCGTAGAATTTCAAACGAAGCTGATCCCGAACCGATGATCATCGCCGCGCGCAATACGGTCAGCGCCGGCGCACGGGATGCGAGAATTTCTTCAACTTCGCGCCGCGACTGCAAATGCTCGCTCAATCCGTCAGAGGCGTCACCCAGGCCGCCGAGATAGATGATGCGCGCGACGTTGCATTTTTCCGCGGCGTCGACAAAGTTTTGTGCCAGTTGCCGATCCCGATCGCGGTAATGCTTCCCGGCGCTCGTCATCGAATGCACAAGGTAATAGGCAGCGCCACAGTCACGAATCGCATCACGCAGTGATTCCGCGTCATCGAGATTGCCATTCCGAATCTCCACGAGCGGATTCGATGCCCAGGTGCGCTCCTTGAGTTTCCGTGCATCGCGCACGAAGCAACGCACGCGGTACCCTTCCGCGAGGAGTCGGGGAACGAGTCTTCCGCCGATGTATCCGGTCGCTCCCGTCACAAAAATTCGTTGAGGAAAAGTCGTCAATTCCGGTGAATCCTGGGAGGCAAGCTGGTTGCAACGGACGGTCGCACGAAAAGCTGGAGACTAACCGCGTGAATGCAGATTGTCGCGAAGGAACTGATACAGAATGCGTAACTCGTCGCCGGAAGATATCGCATCCGAATCCATGAGATGTTTCTGAACTTGTTGATCTGTGATTCCCCGTGCGCGGAGCAGATCGCGGGTCTGCCGCCACGTAGGGATCCAGCACATTTCCGCGACGAGACGTTCAATCGTGTTTGCGCGCCGCAGGAAGTGTCGAAGATCGAGAATAAAGTAAACTCGATCCTGAAACGGCGAGGGCGCTTCGACCAGCCCTCCTTCGTCGAAACAGTAGTGTCCAACTGCGGGGTTCCATTCCAAACCGTCCGCGCGAAGCGACTTCGCGGCGGAAATCTCGGCGTCGGAGAATAAGGCGGTTGATACCATCCGATCTGATTCGCCGCTCATCTCCAGTCGGATGCAATTTTTTGGAATATTCCTCGTGGTGCGAATCTGAAAAGGATTGCGCAGCGAACCGCACACTATGATCAAAGCGTACCTGACACTGATTG
>JBFWWY010000110.1:0-8640 GCA_050245935.1 Phycisphaerae bacterium
CAAAATCTCAAACAATGCCGGATATTTCCGCAACGGAAAACGATGCTTACCGGGCAGGGGAATGGCATAACCGTCACTGAATACGATTCGCATGATGGCTCGCGATTGTAGTCCGCCGGACGCGGCGTGCCCGTAGCGCACGCCCCGCAATTTCCAGATATAATCCGCGCATGCACAAAGACAGGAAGCTTTTGAGTTCGCCCCGGTTTGAGGTTGTGAAGCGATCATTCTCACTGCGCGACGGATCGCCGGCGGAATACGACATTATTCTGCACCCGGGCGCCGCCGTGATTCTTCCGATTCTCGATGAAGATCGCATCGTCATGATCCGCAATCGCCGGATTGCCGTCGAGGAGGACGTTTGGGAAATTCCCGCCGGCACTTTGGAAGAGGATGAGGATCCCGCGGCCTGCGCGAAACGCGAACTCACCGAGGAGACCGGGTACTCCGCACAATCCCTGGAAAAGCTCGTTGAGTTTTTTTCCACGCCGGGCATCTGCAACGAGAGAATGATTCTGTACGTCGCGCGCGGACTCAGCAAAGGAGCGCCCAGCCTCGACGACAAGGAAGAAATCGAAACCCATATTCTCAAATTCGACGCAGCCCTCCAAATGGCACGCGATGGTGAGATTCGCGACGGCAAATCTCTTCTCGCGCTGCTTTACTTCGATCGATTTGTCCGGCAAACCGGAGCTAGATAATGGATTTTCTCGGCGGGTCGTTCAAGATCGGACGTATGTTCGGCATTGATATCCGCGTCCACATGATCATGGTCATCTGGATCGCGTTCCAGTTGTTCAGCGGTGGTGACATGCGCTGGACGCTGACATTCCTGACGATGCTGTTCGGCATCGTCCTGATTCATGAATTCGGACACTGCTTTGGCGCACGTTCGGTCGGCGGAGACGCCGCCAACATCTTGCTATGGCCGCTCGGCGGACTCGCCTTTGCACACGCCCCCATGCGCCCGTGGCCGCAGTTTGTCACCGTCGTCTGCGGTCCGCTGGTCAACGTTGTTTTCTGCATCCTCAGCGGCGCAATACTTACGTACTATGACCAGGGCCTCGATTGGTTTCGGTGGAGTCCTTTCGCCGGATTGCCGGCGGTTTTTGGGCCGTCGTGGCTTTTCTATGTCCGGGTCTTTTATTTCGTCAACTACATGCTCCTGACGTTTAATCTGCTTCCGATCTACCCACTCGATGGTGGTCAGATTCTGCAGACAATTCTCTGGCCGTTCATGGGATTGCGCGAATCGACCATGCTCGCGTGCCAGATCGGCATCGCCGGCGCAATGGTGGGTGCGGCTTGGTCGCTGCGCAATCAGGACACCATGCTGATCTTCGTCGCATTGTTTGTCGGGTGGAGTTGTTGGCAGCGTTATCAGGCTGCGAAGCACGGGATGCTGATCGAAGACCGCGACTATCGCGTTTATCGCCCCGGAGAGCGCGCCGGGTTTCTCGGAAAATTCTTCAAGCGCAAGCCGAAGCCGACCGCCAACACCAGTCGGCGCAGCCCCGCCAACAACCCCAATCCCGGCGGCTGGGAACGCAAGCAGGAACAGGAGCGCTCACTGGATGCCGAAATGGACCGTATCCTGAAAAAAGTTCACGAGCAGGGCATTCAAAGTCTCAGCTATATCGAGCAACAGACGCTCGAACGCGCCACGCGCGCCCAGCAGGAACGCGAGAAGAAACTGGAGCAGCAGTTCCGCAAGTGATGCGACCAAGAATGTCGTTCTGATCTATGCGAAGACCGCTAACTCCTTTACGCGATCATCGTGGTTCGTAAATCTACGCGCCAGTATCCGCGATCCCGATCCGTACCGCCGGCGGAAAGCAGACGGTTGCAATGATCAATTTTTTAACACCCATTTGCGCCACGTGCTTGTTGAGGTTGGGATGTGCACCTTGGCCGAACCACTGCGCCAGCAACGATTCAAACCGAAGCAGTATCAAAGATCAAATACAGCATTCCCAACAGCGCGACGAGGCTGTTGACTTCGCGAGAAAGTCATCCTAACCCCGGAATCGCAAATGAATTCTGCCGACGGCGCACGCCGCCTGAAAATTGCCTGCCAACCGGCCGCGAAAAGTACGGCGCAGTTCACCCTTGATTCCCCCGCACAATCTCCCCATTCCGCTCCCACATCTGCCGCGTCGCCCGCCGCGCCGCCGAATTTTTCGTCAACCGCCGATAGTCCCCACTTGTAAGGTTCGCCAGCAGCGGCAACGGCACATACGCAGGCGTTGTGTCCGCCAATAACTCTTCATCATTGCCGCGCGGCGCGCGCGTATTGTGCGGGCACACTTCCTGACAAACGTCGCAGCCATACACCCATTCGCCAATCTGCTTGTGAAACGCCTGTGGAATTTCTTCGCGATGCTCGATTGTCAGATACGAAATGCACCGCGACGCATCCATCTGATAGGGTGCGGGAAACGCCTTTGTCGGACACGCGTCCAGACACCGCGTACACGTCCCGCAATGATCCGCAACCGCTCCGTCCGGCTCCATCACCAGTGTGGTGATAATTTCGCCGAGAAACAGATATGTTCCCAGCTTCGCGTTCATCAGCAATGTGTTCTTGCCGATCCACCCCAGCCCCGCCCGCGCTGCGAGCTGCCGCTCGAGAATCGGCCCCGTGTCCACGAACGGCCGCGCCTCGAACGGTTCCGGCACCTGCTCGCGCAGCAACTCAATGACCCGATAAAGGCGCCTCTTCAAAACGCTGTGGTAATCATGCCCACGCGCATAGCGCGCGACTTTGCCGAAGCCCCCGCTCTGTTGCTGTTCTGCCGGCGGCACATCCTCCCGGTTATAGGACATTGCTACACAGAGAATCGACTGTGCGCCTGCCAATAATTGCCCCGGATTTTCGCGAAAATGGACATTGCGACGAAGATACTCCATCGAGCCGGCCCGCCCTGCCGCGAGCCAATCCCGATAATATTCGAACCCTGCCAGCGGCTCGGCGGATGTCACGCCGGCGAGCGAAAAACCTGCCTCGATGGCGGTCGCTTTTGCGATTTGCGCTCTTTCGCGGGGGGTCATTCTGGACGATGATAGTGCGTCAGGCGCTCGGAACAATTGCGTAGCGATGTCCAAAGACCGGCTGGAGGCCGAATGTTCACGTATGACTGGTTTAACAAAGGCGGCCTCAAGCGCCAGACCGAAGAAGCCAAACGCCGCTGCGCCGCCAAGCGTTATCCGGACGGTCCGCAGAACGGGTCCAGCGAATTTGCCCAGTACATGAGCGAGTTGGAAACGCGGACGATTGTTTATCTCAAAGACGGCCTAAGCTATGAAATGCAAGAGATTTGCGATCTCGGTACCAGCACCGCGCTCGCGTTCGAGTGCGTGCCGGTCGATGAAAGTTACCGTGTCGGCGCATACGTGATCATTATCCCGTTCGAGGATATCGCACGTGTCGAGGTTTTTGCCGTCCATCCGGAAGAAAAGCCGCAGGAAACGCTGAAGATTCCCGGCTTCCGGTCCGCGGGTGGCAGCGATTAGCAAATTTGGACGTAAATTCGCGTAATTCCGTGTATGATTCCGCGTTTTATCGCGTAACGGCTTGAAATCTGAGATCATCAGAATTCTCATCCGCCAGCCTCCGAGCGCAGGCGTTCGCACGTTTTCAGAAAATCATAAAAGAGAGAATGAGTGTGGACTACAACCGGGCTCCACAGAAAATTTTGCTCACGCTGAGTGCTTTCATCGGAGTAACTCTGGCGTCGTTCGGCTGCACGACACCGTTCTCCGAAGAGGCCAGATTCGGGGTCGTTTTTTACTGTCCCGGCGCGGGGAATTGGGACATCGGCGCGCGCGGCGTGAAAGACGGCTTGAAAGAAGCAGGCTTCAACGGCCAGGTCGCAACCGTGCTCTGGTCGGTACTCGCAAATCCCGCCATTGATCAGACACTGCGGCTCAACGCTGTCGCTGCGGGCAAACGCGTCGGTGACCGCATCGAAGAATTCATTGACAAATATCCGGACAAACCCGTCAGTATCGTCGGACTCTCCGCTGGTTCCGGCGTGGCGATGTGGGCGCTCGAATCACTCAAACCAGGATACAAAGTCGACAATGTCGTCCTGCTGTCATCGAGCCTCTCGTATGACTATGACCCGACCAAAGCATTGAAAGCCGTGAAGGGAAAGATCTACGTTTATTACTCGCCGTATGACGCCGTCCTTGCCGGTCCGATGCGAATCTTCGGCACGATCGATGGAAAATATGGTGAAGTCGGCGCCGGGGAGGTCGGGCTCAAACCCGCGCGCGGCAGCGAACGCATCGTCAATATCGAATACGATCCCGGCTTTCGCAAATACGGCTACCTCGGCGGTCACATGGATTCCACTGCCCCGCAATTTGTCCGTGCCGTGCTCGCTAAGCATCTTCTGAACGGCGATGAGCGTAGGCCAGAAACACGCGTCGCCAGTCAGCGGGATCGAGTTGCTCAGGGCGCAACGCACTAGCAATCTCCGCCTCGGCCAGCGCCTCCTCCAAGCCGCTGTCGCGCCAGTCTTTCGCAATTTTTCGCAGCGTCTTCCGTCGTGCCGCAAAGATATTGCGCAAGAACCTTGCGAGCGGCTTCAACAACCCAAAAGGCAGAGCTCCCGCATCCTCCACGCGCCTGAGTTGCAGAATAGCGGATGAGACTTTGGGGGCCGGCCAGAATGCTGAAGCCGGGATCCGCGCGAGAATCTCCACTTCCGCGGTCAATTGCGAGAGAATGGCGAGCGGCCCGTAGTCGCCGCGCTGGCGTGAAGCGATAAACTTCTGCGCCACCTCTTCCTGGACCGTCACCGTCATCGATTTCATCTCTGCGCGGGTCACGAGCAACTCCAGGATCACAGGGGTTGCAACCTGATAGGGCAAGTTTGCGACCAGTTTGGTCGACGTTGCATCGTCGGCCCGCACTGCGTCGAGTTCCTGCGCAATCGCCGGGTTGAGGCGAGTCTTCGTTTCCAGCACATCACCCGCGAGAAGACGGAATCTCGATTCATCGGCATAACGCTCCGCCAGCAGTCGCTGAAACCCGCGATCAATTTCAACCGCGACGACGCGCGCGCCTTCGGCGAGCAGGCAATCCGTCAGCGACCCCGTCCCCGGCCCGACTTCGAGAATGACGTCGCCGCACGACACCTGCGCAAATGCGACAAGCTTATGGAGCAAATTGAGATCGACGAGAAAGTTCTGTCCGAATCGATGCTGCGGGTTACATTCGTACTGCGCCAGCAGCGCACGAATTTCGGTTTTGGTTTGCCCGGCCATCGTTCGAAATATTCAGCCACAATCCCGAATTCCGCAACTCGCTCTGGTCGGTTTGACAGCATTGTCTTCGCGTTTTCTTCGTCAAAGCAAAAAGCCGGGCGGATCACCCGCCTGGCTTTCGTTTGGCAGCAACTCCTCCCTGCCGGTCGAATTCATCAAAGCGCGTCGCTTCCCGGCGCGCTCATTTTCGCGTCGCATCAGCCTCCCGTGAGCAATGCGACAAAGGGACCGATGTCGCTGACGCTGATTACACCGTCGCCGTTGATATCGGCGTCAAAGATTTCGCAGTTCGGAAAGAGCGTGTCAAAGTTCTGCGGCTCCGTCAGCGCGATGACGAGCGGTGCAATGTCGCTGACCGTAATCGCCCCGTCACAATTGATGTCGCCCACGCGTACGACCACCAGATCCGCACTGGCAGGACCGTAATCCACACGCACGGTCAGGAAACCGGGAAAGCCGACCGACTCGAAATTCGTGAACCGCGTCATGCCGGTTGCGAGACTCGCGTAATGCGCGATGGTGAATCGATCACCGACAGTCGGAACAAATCCACCAACGGATCGCACGCGCAGCGTGCCGCCGAAGCGGGCGACGCCACTGATGTTGATCACGTCGTGCTGCGTGTCGGGTGTAAAGCCGCCCAGATCGAGATCGATCACATTGGTTGCAGTTTGCACAGGCATATTGCCGGCAACAGTCATCGTCCCGGGGCCGTCTGCGGGAAACAGCGTGACGCCGTCCAGCGTATTGCTCGAAGACGTCGCGAGCGTGCCATTGATGACCATTACGCCGCCGCTCACGGTTGCATTGGCCAACGCGAGCGTGCTGCCTGCATCCGCTTCGATATCGCCGGAGTTGTTCACCATGACCGCTTCGAGGCGCAGGGTGCCGCCGCCCACCGCACGGAGCGTGCCGCTGTTCGCTTTCGGGCCGTTTCCGTCGACATCGAGTAAGCCGCCGTTGGCTTCAATGGTGCCCGCATTGTCAAAGCGTGCGCTGATATGGCTGTCGAAACTTGTGTCTGCATCCGTCGTAATGAGTTGATTCGGGCCAACTTGTAGAATGTCGGAGTTTCCGTTGATAACCGCAAGAATACGGTTGTTGTTCGCACCGCTGAAACGAATCACGCCGTCGCCGTCGAGTGTCGCCACGTTCGCGACCTGCACGTCATTCAACCCGGAGCCGGTGTCGTTAATGTCGATTTCGCCGTCATTGATAATTGTCCCTTCCATTCGAACTGCGCGACTGCCTTCGCCGATCATCTCGATGGACGTTCCATTGCCAATCGTGACGGGATCGTCATTCCCCAATAGCTGTACGTCATTTGTTTCGACGACAAACGTTCCCGCGCCGCTCAAGGTACCGCCCCGGATCACAGGACCCGCGAGCGACACTGTGCTACCGGCATCTGCCTGGATCGAACCGGCGGCATTAAGAACTTCAACGGCGCCAAGACGAAGGTAACCGCCATTGACTGCCTGCACGGTTGCATTGTTTACCTTTGGGGATTGACCACTGATCAGCAGCGCGCTCGCGTTCGCTTCGATCAGTCAATCGTTCACAAATTTTACGTCAACGGTACTATCCAGATCCGTGCCATTGACAGTGGTGAGTCGCTGTTGCGCCCCGATTGTAAGGATATCTGTATTGCCGTTGACGATGGCGATGATCCGATTGTTCTCCGTGCCGTCAAAGACAATCTCGCCGGAACCACCTAGCGTCACCGGTCCTTCGATGTGCAAATCGTTCAAACCACTTCCGGTGTCGGAAATGACAATTCGGCCATCATTGACAATGTTTCCGATCAGTCGAACCGCACGGCTGCTCGCGCCAACCAGGTTCACCGTCGCGTCGCTGGTAATGGTGAAGGGATTCAAGACACCATTAAAAACGGCGTCTGAGGTTCCCACATCGAAATTGCCCGGCCCGCGAAGGGTGCCGCCGATGATCGTCGCACCTTCCAGCGACACGAAGCTGTCCGTGTCAGCCTGAATTTCCGCGCCGGTGTTCGTCACCTGCACGTTCTGAAATCGGAGATTGCCACCGTTCCGCGCGCGCATCAGTCCATGATTCACCTTCGGCGCGCTTTCAATATCCATATCTCCGCCGTTGACTTCAATGAGACCGTTATTGGTGACCAGAACCGAAATCAGACTGTTGTCGAAGGTTGTCTCGTCGTTTGTGGTGATGGCCTGGTCCGATCCGACGATGAGCGTATCAACATTGCCGTTGACAATCGGAATGATGCGGTTGTCGTCATCGCCTTCCAAACGTATTTCGCCACTTCCGTTCAGGTTGACGATCCCTTCGATGTGAATGTCCGTCACAGAACCGCCGACATCCTCCAGCCGGATCACGCCGTCATTCACGATCGTGCCCTTGAGCTGCAGCGCTTGCCCGCTCGTCGCGCCCATGTCGACCGTCGCTTCGGTGCTGATGTGCACGGCCTCGCCGGTTCCATCGAATGTCGCATCGGAAGTATCGATGAAGTGCGTTCCCGCGCCGGTGAGATCGCCGCCAACGAGCGTTGCGCCCTCATAGGTGATGGTACTGTCCGCGGCAGCTTCGATCTCCGCCCCCGTGTTGTTGACGGTGACCGATTGAAAGCGAAGATTGCCGCCATTCACGGCGCGCATCAGATTGCGATTGGTCTTCAAACCGGTTTCGAGATCGATGTTGCCGCCATTGGCCTCCACGATTCCGTCATTTTCAAGCAGAACCGAAATCAGGCTGTTGTCGAACATCGTCAATGCGGATGTGGTCATCAGTTGATCCGGCCCCACAATCAACGTATCAATATTGCCGTTCAGACCGGGGATGATCCGATTGTCGTCGTCCGAGTCAAACCAGAATGTGCCGCTTCCGCTCAGCGAAACGACCCCGGCGATACGGAGATCGCAGACGGAACCGCCCGCATCCCGCAAGCGAAGTTCGCCATTATTGACGATGGAACTGCTGACAGTCAGCAAGCGACCGGTTCCGACGGTCTGCAGAATGTCATTCGCATCGATCGTCAAATTCGCGACCGACGCGTTCGTATTGAAGTTCACGACGGATGCCGCGGCATTGCCGCCGTCAATATTGACATCCGAGCCGGTCGCCGGCACCGTCCCGCCCCACATTGCCGCATCGCTCCAGTTGCCGACGCCCCCTACCCAGGTGAACGATCCTGCGAAGACCACCGAGCCCGTTGTCGCCCCGATCAGCACTGCAATATTTCGCATAGCACGCAAACGCATTCATATCTCCTCAAGGAAAAAGCGAACTTTGGCGAAGCCGGCAGCCCGCCGTCGGTCCGAACCAACTGAAATTGTGAGGGTCGCAGGAGAAACAGTCTGCTACCAGATGGAGTCTTCCCCTCCACCC
>JBFWWY010000111.1:0-8580 GCA_050245935.1 Phycisphaerae bacterium
CACCGGTAATGTCAGGGCCCGATCTTCAAAGCTCGCTTGGTCTCTATCATGGTGCGACGAACGCACGCGAGTATACCGAAACGATTCTGCTGGGGACGACGACGAAAATCGTCATAAAAGGCGGCAGCTGGCCGGAAGCAGCAGTTTCGCCGGACCTTTCCCAGTATTCCACACATCCCTACGACGCAGCCAGCGAAATGAATGCAAAAAGCGGTACTGGTTCGATGCGAATCGGCTTTCGCTGTGCTTGCAGTGCAACTCCGTAAAGAAAAGGAGACAAGCATGCCCAATTACACCGTTACGATGAAGCTGTCCTCTGTGCCCAGCACCCCGCTGAATTCTGCGGCGGAACTGGCGTTCTTTCAACGATTTACTACGGCGATTCAAGGTGCCTGGCAAAATCGCGTGGTGATTGCGGCGAACATTAACGACCTGAAGGATGAGCTGGAGAAAATTATCGCGGCCGACTGTGGAACGGCAATTAAATTAGATCTCGGTCTTTCGAGCATCACAAAACTCAGTGCATTTACTGGAAGCTGGACTCAGGATCCGATCACAGGCCTGCATGAGGGTTCCGGCGACGTTGTAGCAGATGGAAGCCAATGGATTTATTATACTGACAATACTACTACGCCGCCCACAACGTATCGCATGAAAGCCCACGCAATTTTTTCATGATTACATCCCTATTTCACATTTGCAGATTACGGTTGCGTGCGGCATTTTGAATCAGCCCAATATGTACAATCAATGGAATGCATTGTGGGTGAACGATCCAGCGACACATTATTGGATCGTTCACAAACGCAAATGCTGAGATCGCGATCATCTTCAAAATACTAGTTCACGGGTGAAAGACGATGACGATACAGAAAGAGCCATTTTCGGCAGAAGTTCTCATCGAAGGGAGGTCGATCCTCTTGCTTTTCGCACCAACGCGATCGTATTTTCAGCTTGAGAAAAGTGTGGCATTTGTGAATAAAAAGAAAGTGAATCGTGCTCCCGTTCAGGTGGGCGCGCACGGCGTATTTTTTGAGTTTCCCGAGGAGAAAGATTATTTCGGCAGTATCGTCTTTGAGATCCCCTACCTTGGTGAGCAACTTCAACTTGTAAACGTGATTCCGATTCACGACGGGGTAGAAGCGAACAGTTTTCACATTGCCCGCGACTTAACAAACGACTACGACAAACAGTCGTACGAACGTCGTCTCGCGATGGCTGAAGCAGAGCAGAGATACCGTGTTCCCGATGCCGGTCAAACGTTCTTCCATCTGTTGCACTACGAATTTGGCTCCAAGGAAATGATGCAACTTGCGGGTGTCCCGGACGACGTGATTGGCAAACTTGAGAAGGAACTACCCGAGTTACACAGGCAACTTCATTGTCGAGTAATAGAGAGGATAAACTGCAACTACACGGAGACGCGGTGCACTGCCGCGTTTTCGGAAATCAAGAAGCGATTTGAATATATTGCGGAGAGAACATTTACGCTTCAGGCGCCCGACAAACTGGGAAAAGCGATGTTGGACTTTGCGGCAGGATGGCATCGCCGGCTCATCCGCGTGACTTTGAAAGATGGATGTGAGCCGTTCGCCGTAGCCGAACCAGACTCGTATCAAATATTTTTCTTCGCGGAACTAGCTTTTGTGATTGGAGAGGAAGCAGGCGCTAGTGACCCGCACCAAAAATTCTGGTCTTCTCTCGTTCCTTATCTGGTGAAGATGCAAGCCATTTATACCGCGCGATTTGACAAGAAGCCGACATCTCTTGAAGAGTATCAGAGTGCTGCGACATGGTTACCACGGAAAACTCGTTTTGATCTTGAGAATGCAATCAATCGGCGGAGACATCCGCGAGGTCGTGCTCTCATTTGGAAAGATCACGCACATCGAAACTTGCTCGACGCGCTGGGCAAGACATGCAGTTGCACCTGAGGCAAGAATGTCGCTCGCGGGGCATCGTTGCTGGCTGCATTTCAATGAAGCATCAGAACTGCCTCTGAGGACTACTTTGCAAACGGATTGTTCGCGCTACAGTTTACCCGAAGGACGGCCAATTCTTCGCAGCACCGTGTAAAACACCGGCGTGAAGAACAGGCCGAAGATGGTGACGCCGAGCATGCCGTAGAAGACGACGGTTCCGAGTGCCTGGCGCATTTCGGAGCCGGCGCCTTTTGCGAGGATGAGCGGCACCACGCCGAGGATGAATGCAAAGCTCGTCATTAAGATGGGCCGCAGCCGCAGCCGCGCCGCCTCAATGGCCGCATCGAACGGCTTCAGGCCATGCTCTTCCTGCTGCTTCGCAAACTCCACAATCAGGACGGCATTCTTTGCACTCAGACCTGCTAACACGACGAAGCCGACCTGTGTAAAGATGTTGTTGTCCATGCCGCGCAGCCATACGCCTGCGATACCGCTCAAGAGGCACATCGGAACAATCAGGATGATCGCGGTGGAAAGAGAGAAACTCTCGTACTCCGCAGAGTGCACCAGCCAGACGAACAGGACGCACAGCGGGAAGATCAGAAAAGCGGTGTTGCCGGCTGCTTTCTCCTGATACGCGAGTTCGGTCCATTCAAAGTTGTAGCCGGCCGGGAGGCTGGTCCGGGCGAGGTCTTCCACGATAGCCATGGCTTCGCCGCTGCTGACGCCGGGCGCGGCGTTGCCGTTGATCTCCGCGGCCTGATACAGATTGTGACGGGAGATGCGCTCGGGACCGCTGATGTCCTGGAGCTCAAGGACGCTGCCGAGCGGGACCATGCCGCCGGCGCGGTTACGCGTTTTGAGCTGGCCGACGCTGGATTTCGTCGCGCGGAACGGTGCATCGGCCTGCGCGGTTACGCGATAAGTGCGTCCGAGGAAATTGAAATCGTTGATGTACAGACTGCCGAGATAGACCTGCAAGGCCTCGAAAACATCCGTCACGGGGACATTCTGCGCCTTCACTTTTTCGCGATCCACATTTGCAAAAAGCTGCGGGACGTTGGCACGAAACGAAGTGAAGAGTGTCTGCAACTTGGGGTTTTCGCGACCTTTTGCAATGAGGGAATCGACCACGGCCTGCAATTGCTGCGGCGTGCCGAGTCCGGTGCGATCCTGAATTTCCAGTTTGAACCCGCCGGCGTTCCCGATGCCGCGCACGGGCGGCGGCGTCAGGACGAGCGCGAAGCCCTCCTGCACGCTGCTGAATTCGCCCATCAGGTGTGCCGCGATCGCGTTCGCCGACTGTTCCGGATGCTCGATGCGCTCGCTGAACTCCTTGAGGGGCAAAAAAATCGTGCCCGCATTGGATTGATTCACACGATTCAGGATGGAGAAACCGGGAATCGCCACCGTGTGATTTACGCCGGGCGTATTTTTGGCAATTTCGGCAATTCGCCGAACGACCGGCCGGGTGCGCTCGATCGTGGCGGCGTCGGACATCTGCAGGTTGACGATGAGATAGCCGCCGTCCTGTGCGGGGATAAACCCTGTGGGCACCGCACGAAATACGAGATACGTGAGGACGAGCAGGCCCGCGTAGACCGCGAGCGAGACGCCGCTGAATCGAATCACGCGTCGTACCGCACCCGCGTACCATTCGCTGCCCACGGTGAGGGTCTTGTTGAAGAGGCTGAAGAACCAGCCGAAAACGAAATTGATACTTCGGGTCAGAAAGTCCGGGCGCGCCTCGCGTGGCTTCAACAGAATGGCCGCGAGCGCCGGGCTCAGCGTCAGCGAGTTGAAGGCGGAAATCAATGTGGAGAACGAAATCGTGAGCGCGAACTGTCGATAAAACTGACCCGTAATGCCGCTGATAAATGCGACGGGGATAAACACGGCTGACAAACCAAATGCGATCGCGATCACGGCAGCAGTGACTTCGGACATGGCCTTATGCGCTGCGTCGCGCGGTGCGAGACCTTTTTCGATCCAGCGTTCGATGTTTTCGACGACGACGATCGCATCGTCCACGACGATGCCCACCGCCAGCACGATTCCGAACAGTGAGAGGTTGTTAATCGAAAATCCGAACGCCGACATGACGGCGAATGTGCCGATGAGAGATACGGGAATCGCGATCAGCGGGATGAGGGACGCACGCCAGCTCTGCAGAAACACGAGAACAACAATCACGACAAGTCCTACGGCTTCGAAAAGCGTCTTGACGACGTCGTGAATACTCTCGCGAACAAATACTGTCGTGTCATAGGGAATGGAATAGCGCAATCCGGTTGGAAAGCTCGCGCTCAGTTCTGCCATTCTCTCATAGATCGCATCCGCGGTGGCGATCGAGTTGGAGCCGGGCAGTTGGAAGATGCCGAGGCCGACAGCGGGTTGGCCGTCGAATTCGAAATCGGCGCTGTAATCGGCGGCACCCAGCTCCACGCGTGCAACGTCGCGAAGCCGCGTAATCTGGCCGTTCTCTCCGGTCTTGATGATGATTTCGGCGAATTCCTCGGGATCGGTCAATCGTCCGAGCGTGCTGACGGTGTACTGAAATTTGATCTCGTCATCCGGGACGGGTGGACCGCCGACAATTCCAGCCGCAACCTGAATGTTCTGCTCCCGCACCGCGCTGACGACATCGCCGGCCGTCATATTTCGCGAGGCGATCTTTTCCGGATCGAGCCAGATTCGCATGGAATAATCGCGCGCGCCGAACACGGTGATGTCGCCGACGCCGGGGAGGCGCGCGAGTTCATCGCGAATCTGCAGCGTCGCGTAGTTGCTGACGTACAGGGTGTCACGGCTGCCGTCGTCCGAATAGACGGCGATCGCGCAGGTTAAATCCGGCGATGATTTTCGCACCGTAACGCCGAAGCGACGGACGTCTTCAGGCAATTGGGGTTCGGCGATTGAAACACGGTTCTGGACCTGTACCTGCGCGATATCCAGATCGGTTCCCAGTTCGAAGGTGATGGTGAGTTGCATGGAGCCGGTGTTGGTGCACTGGCTCGACATATACAGCATATTTTCGACGCCGTTGACTTGCTGTTCGATCGGGGTGGCGACGGTTCGTGCGACGACTTCAGCATTTGCACCGGGATACGTCGCGCTGACGACAACGGTAGGCGGTACGATTTCAGGGTATTGCGCAATGGGCAGCGTTCCGATCGCGATCAGCCCGACGATGACGATGACAATGGATAGCACTGACGCAAAAACGGGGCGATCGATAAAGAAATGGGCGAAATTCACGCCTGTTCTCCTTCCGCACGTGCAGCAGGTTGCGACGTTGTGGAGGGAGTCGTTGCTGGCGGGTCAGGCTCGTCTGGCATGGGTAAGCTGGTCGGCATCTCCGGCGGCGGTTCAATCAACTGATTCATTCCTTGCGGAAGCGACGCGAGCGAGATTTCGCCGGCTACGGTCTTCACTGGCGCGCCGGGACGCGCGATCATCAGGCCATTAATAATGACGCGATCATTCACGTCGATCCCCGATTCGATTGCACGCAAGTCGCCGAACAGGGCACCGAGCCGGACGGGACGCGGACGCACGACATTTTTGTCGTCGACGGTAAGCAACATCTTGGCGCTCTGGTCGGTGACAACCGCGGAATCAGGAACAAGGATCGCTTCGTAGCGCCCGCTCCCGGGAATACGAACGCGCGCGAAGAAGCCGGGCAAGAGCCAGCCGTCCGGATTGGGAAACGATCCGCGCCCGGGAATCGTACCCGTCTGCGGGTCGACACGGTTGTCGACGAAATCGACTTTGCCCTGATGCGGAAATCCCGTTTCGTCCGCCAATTGCAGAACGCAGGGGATTTGTGCCTGGCGCGCACTCACCCGGCGTCCGGCGCGGGCAAGTTCCGCGTACTTGAGAATCGAACGCTCATCCGCGGCGACATAGCAGTAGATCGGATCAATCGAAGTGATGGTCGTCAGCAACGTACTCTGTCCCGTGCCGCCTGAGATCAAATTGCCTTCCGTCACAAACTTGCGGCTGACGCGCCCGGAAATCGGCGCTTTGACTTCGCACCAGTCCACATTGAGGCGCGCGGCGTCGATCATTGCTTGTGCCCCGGCCTGCAGGGCTTTCGCTTCCTCCAGAACCGCGGCGGCGCGATCGAATTCCGTGGCGGAACGCGCTGTTCCGGGGATTGCGCTGATGCGTTGAAAGTCAATGTCTGCCAATCGGACCTGGGCTGCGGCCTCCGCTTCCGCGGCGATGCGGGCGTTCAGTTCGGCCTGGAAGGGCCGCGCGTCGATTGTGACGAGGACATCGCCTTGCTGAACGAGGGCGCCTTCCTGAAAAGGAGTCGATGTGACGAGTCCGCCGACGCGCGCACGGACTTCCACAAACTCTACAGCCTCCAGGCGCCCCGTGTACTCATCCCATTCGACCACGTCGTGGCGTACCGGGTGTGCGACAGTGACGGTAGGGGGCGGAGGTGGGGGCGGTGTCGACCGGCGCTGGCACCCGGACGCGGAGACCAGCGTCGCAACAACGAAACCTGCAAGAATTCGCCCATTGGCAATTGAAACGTTGCAGCAGGAAGATGATATCAATTTATGTTCTCCGGCTTTCTGTCGATCGGGATGCTCAGGAGGGGTGAACTTCCATGTTCGGGGCGCTGTCGCGCACAAATCGTTGAAATCGCTGCACGAGTATTACCCTGTCCTCAGCATGCACGCCAGCAATGAGCGCTACATGCCTTCGGTTGAGCGGAGGTCCCCGTTT
The DNA here is from genome assembly GCA_050245935.1 of Phycisphaerae bacterium. Lineage (GTDB taxonomy): Bacteria > Planctomycetota > Phycisphaerae > UBA1845 > Fen-1342 > JALHOX01. The sequence continues at coordinate 6,663 of JBFWWY010000111.1, forward strand.
TCACCAATTTTCCCCGATTTCATCGCGTCTTACAGCCTGCACGACAATATTGGTCTATGCGGACGCCGCGGCGTCCTTACGCCGGTTCGGGCTTGGATGCCGCGTCCTGGTTGTGGGTTACCGGATTGTCACACGCGGATTGTTGTAATTTGTCCAAGAGGGTGAGGGGCCTCCAGACTCGCCACCCTCGCGGGGTTGCGTTGCGACCGCTGAGGCAAACACACGCGTTTTCGTCCGCATATGGTGGCGCGACGGCAAACAATTCGGCGGCGAATTGACCCAGTGACTGCGGCGCATGTCGCGGCAGCTATGCGCCACCCGTCAGTAAGCCGACGAACACGCCGATGTCGCCGACACTGACCGCGGAATCGCCGTTCACGTCGGCGTGGATGATGGGGCACGCAGGAAACGCGTCGGCGTATGCGACGGGATCCGTCAATGCCAGGACAAAACCGGCAATATCCCCGACAGTGAGCGCACCGTCACAATTCATATCGCCTGCTGCGTCGGATGCCGTCGTAAACGTGAAGATGTCAGAGGTGACAAAGGAACCGTCACTCGCGGTTGCGTACCATTCGTAGGTCGTCCCGGGTTGCAAGTTGTTCCAGGGAACGGTGGCCTGCGCGCCGCTGCTGACGTTGAAACGCTGACCGATCGGCGAGAACGATTCTCCGCCCATGTCGTAGGTCAGGGAAAATTCGCTGTCGGGATCCGTCTCAAACTGGTTCAGCGTAGGCGAATATGTCCGGATCGAGATGCGATTGTCGGCGGGGTGAAATTCCAGAAGCCGCAACCAACCGTCGCCGCCGTTGGTTCTTCCCTGATAGTCCGCGAGAAGGGAATGCACCATGCTTCCACCAAAACTATCCGTGCGGCGTCCTTCGCCGCTGATGTGTCCGCCCAGCATCAGGAAGAAATTGGGGTTGTCTCTCAGCGCATTGTACGTCGCGAGCCCCTGCGCGCTGAAGGTGCTGGGGTTTCCGGTTCCCGTCAAATAGTGCGTGACGACAATTCCTCGGTGGTTCGGGTGTGTCTGGAGGAGATTCTCCGCCCACGCAAGCACTGCGGCGCTGGGTGTCGGGTCGAACTCGAGATGGATCACGAGAAAGTCCAGGCCGCTGGCACTGAAAAAGTAATAGGAGTTGTCGTTGTCGCTTCCGTAATGTCCGCCGTACCAGTCGACAAGGCCCTCGTAGCGTGTGAAAGGGAAAAACAGATTGAAGTTGGTGGTTCCGTCTGGCGCGCCGCCACAACAGGGGTCCTGATCGTGATTGCCGACGGACAGGCCGTAAGGCAATGCCGGGTCCTGATCCAGAATGGTGATGGCAACGTCGGCCGCCTGCCATTGCGCGAGCGACTGGGGTGTTTGCACGATATCGCCGAGATGTGCCACGTAGCGAACGTTGAGCGCTGCGGCGTTGTTGATGATCCACTGTGTCTGTGCGTTGAAGATCTGCGGAAAACTTTGCGAGTAAAACTGGGTATCGGGCAAGGCGGCAAGCGTGAACGGCTGCGCTTTGGAGGCGGGGGCCTGTCGACCGAAAAAGGTCACGCGCATCGCGTCGTTTTCGGGATCCACGACTTCGACCGTTAACGAGACATCGTCGGCTGCAGGCATTGCACCAGGTGCCGGCGCGACCAGCGTCGGCGGAAAGGGTGCCTGATTGCCTAAAGCGGTGGAGCCGGTTGAAGCATCCACGTGAGGTTCGTCAGAGTCGTGGGCGAGGCCGCGCCATGCACAGCCGCAGATCACACCAATCACAACCGTCCAGTTCAAGGATACCCAACGCATGGATTCACTCCGCGAACACAAAAACTCACAGCTTGCTTGAAAATCTGATCTCGCAGCTTGAGAGGGAGGCGCTAGTGCTGCGCGTTTGCTTCGTGAAGTTCGCGCAAAATTCCGATGCGTGATTTC
>JBFWWY010000112.1:0-8577 GCA_050245935.1 Phycisphaerae bacterium
GCGGGTGGCGAGGACGGGCTCAATCGCCATATCGATCAGCGTGCGGAGTTCGTCGAGGGCATAGAGATTGTTCGGGTCGGCGGTGGCGACACGAATGCCTTTCCCATGACGTGCGATCGGCATCAGTGCATATTTGTGAACGAGGTGGCTGGGCACTTTCGCGAGCAGTTCACGATCGATATCGGACTCGCTCAACTCGACGACTTTCATGCCGAATTGCTCGCCGTAAACCTGGAGCAGATCACGTTCGGAAATCAGCCCTTTGCGGACAAGAGCGTCGTCAATGCTGGTGGAGTGGCCGTTGCGTGCGGCGGCGCAATCCGCCAACTGTTCTCTCGTGATCATTCCCCGCGAAACGAGGATTTCGCCTATCGCCATGCCGCGGTTCCTTTCGCAATCGTTCGCAGCAGAAATTATCAGAATGCATCTTACAAGCGTGTTATCCCGAATTCGGCAATCCTACGCTACCCACTTATACTCTTTCCTACGGCTTCGGGGTGCGGTTCCCTGCGATCGGCGTCTCGAAATCCGTGAAAAATGGCTTTCCAGGACCAGAAAACTTCGGAGACACCTATGATGCGTGAATCAAAAAGTCAGTGCAACTATCGATTTTACAGCTACTTAGCCGTTTGTGGCCTCGGCCTGATGGCGGGTTGCGAACGAACACCGTCCACTGTGGCGAACAGCAACGCGATCCCGAATGCGAATGCAACGGTGCGCACGCCGGATGTAGAGCCGACGCCGGCGGAAGTTGCAGCCTCCAAAGCGGCGCTGGATGAGGCAGCGCAGCGCCGGGAAGCGAGCGAACGGGCCCAAAACGAAGTCGGCACTTTGCCCGCCGATCATCCGCCTGTCGCTGACACCACGACGCCGTCCGGTACAAACTCCAATGCGAATGCGACGGCCGGAGCGGAACTGCAGTATGACGCACCTGAAAACTGGCGCAGCACGCCGCCCGCGAGTCCGATGCGGCTCGCGCAGTATCAGATCGGTGGCGACGGGGACGACGGTGAGCCGCTCGAACTGGTGGTGACGGCGTTTCCCCCGACCGGCATGATGGGCGACGTCGACGCAAATGTTGACCGTTGGCGCAAGCAGTTTGCCGGGACGGCTTCGGAGGGTGACGAGGACGCCGGTCGGGTTGTGAAGCAGGAAGTCAACGGTCTGACCGTCACCTACTTCGCGATGACCGGTGATTTCGTGCAGCCGACCTCGATGGGCGGGACCGGCGAAGCCGAGACGAACCAGCGCATGTTGGCGGCAATTGTGCCGACAGATTCGCGTGTGTATTTCTTCAAACTGGTCGGCGACGCGGATCGCGTTGCGAACCATGAGAAGGAATTCGAACAGTTGTTGAAGACGTTCCGGGTGGAATCCGGAGAGTAAGACATTCTTCGTGCAGCGCTCAGTCGCGGCGTTTGGTGGCGCAATTTTTGCCGCTGACGCCGCGTTTCTGTTTTCCGGGTCATGCGGCATCCGTTTTTGCTTCGTCGATGACGCGGTTTGCTTGCGCCGATAAGAGGAGGATGCCCTCACGCACCATTCGACTGCTGATTCAGTGCCCTGATCGGCGCGGGATTGTCGCCGCTGTCGCGAATTTCATCGCGCAGTACGACGGAAATATTCTCGACGCCGACCAGCATACCGACGCGCTTCACGGCGAGTTTTTCATGCGTGTGGAGATTGATCCGGCGGTTTTTCGTCTCTCACTGGAGAATTTTACCGCCGCCTGGCAGCCGCTGGCGGACAAATTCGCGATGGACTGGTCGATCCACTGGGGCGCGCAGCCGCGGCGGGTCGCGATCTTGGTCAGCAAGCTCAGTCATTGTGTGAGCGATCTCCTGTGGCGCTGGCGCGAAGGTGAGCTGGACGCGGAGATTCCGCTTGTCGTCAGCAATCACGAGGCCTGTCGCGCCATGGTCGAAGCGCTTGGCGTCGAGTATCGATTTCTGCCGGTTTCGGCGGAAAACAAGAAAGTGTGGGAAGCGGAGGTTGGGTCGCTGCTCGCAGAAGCGCGGATCGATCTGATCGTGCTGGCGCGATACATGCAGGTGTTATCGCCGGCGTTTGTCGCGCGGTACCCGGGCAGAATCATCAATATCCATCACAGTTTTCTGCCCGCATTTGCGGGCGGCAAGCCGTATCACCAGGCATTCGAGCGCGGCGTGAAAATCATCGGCGCAACGAGCCACTATGTGACCGACGTACTCGATGACGGCCCGATCATCGCGCAATCGACGCTGGCAGTCAATCATCGCGACAGCATCGACGATCTGGTTCGCAAGGGGCGCGATCTCGAGCGGATCGTGCTGGCAAACGCCGTGCGCGCGCATCTCGACGATCGCGTGATTGTGAGTCGGAATAAGACGGTGGTGTTTGAGTGAATGACGAATGGCAAATGACAAATGACGAATGAGGAATGACGAATGAGAACTAGCGTTCCGGCTGTGGCCGGTTTCTTTTTCGGACCACTGGCGCGAACGCCTCGGAATGAAAGCTAGACGTTCGCTTCAGCACTAGCTGCCGAAAATATAGGTGAGCACGCGATCCATTCTTGATCCCCACGAGGCTTCGTTGTGACGCCCGCCGGGGACTTCTTCGAAGTGCAGCGCGTCGTCGGCAATGCCGATTTTTTTCAACGACTCGGCGAGGCGGCGGTTTGCTGTGATCAGGTCCGCGCGGGTGTCGGCGTCGTCCGTTTCGCGCGTGCCGATGTCCAGCCAGATCCGTGCGTTTTTCGGCGGCTTCTGTTTGCTGACGAATTCGGCGAGCGCACTGTCGCCCCAGTCGGCGGGAATCGAAAGGATAATCGCTTTGGAAAACACGTCCGGGTATTTGAAAATCGCGTAAAGCGAAATGTATCCGCCGAGCGAAGCGCCGCCGATCGCGGTGTTGGCGGCTTCGGGTTTGGTGCGATAGGTGCGGTCGATGAATGGTTTCACGGTTTCGGTGACGAAACGGAGGTAGTCGTCGCCGCCGCCGAAGTCGTCTTTACCATCGACCTTGAACGGCGTGTATTCCTTGATGCGTTCGCGCGAGTTGTACATGCCGACGACAATGATCGGCGCGATTTTTTTGTCGGTGATCAGACGCTGCAGCGTTTCGTCGAGCTCCCATTCGTTGCCGGCAAACGCGGTGTCGGCGTCGAAGAGATTCTGGCCGTCCTGCATGTACAGCACCGGATAATGCGCGTCTTTGTCCGCTTCGTAATTCGGCGGCACCCAGACGTGGACTTCTCGCACCATACGCAATTTGTCGTGAAAGAGCGTGGGGTGTGCGCGGATGTCGCCGGTGCGGGTGGATTCGGGTTCGCCGGCGGCGTCGCCGACTGCGCCGCCTTTGACGAATTTGCCGAGGGTGCGGGTTTTTGATTCCTGATCGGCCCAGCGCGCGACGACATGAAACGCGATCAATTCGTCGGCGCCTTGCGGGACGCGGAGGAAGCGGTTCGCGAGCTCCTGGCCGTCGAAGTCTTTCTCGACGGTCGACCACGATTGTTCGCGCATGAATTTGTATTGGACGGACTCGTTCTCGCTGAGGTCGAGTGCGGCTTCGTAAAGGCGGTCGGCGATGCGCTTGAGCGAAGTGCCACCTTCGGGCCAACCTTTACTCGAAAGGGAGACGTAGATTTGTTCGGGTGCGGTTCCGTCAGGTTGCGGGGTAACCACAAGCAGTTTGACGCGACCGGCGGCGAGCGCGGAAGGCGCAAACAGAAGCGGACAGATTGCGACGATCAGGAACCCGGCAACGCAGCGGATACGCATCGCCAACTCCGTGGCGGGGGCTGATTGCCTCTTGTTGAGATTGGCGGATTGAAATTCCGACTTGTACATCACCATCCCATTCGTTTGCTGATTGGGTAAAAAGCTGCCGTCCAAACGTAGACCCCGATCCTACGGGAAGTGTAAAGCAAGTTCGTCGATGCTTAAATGAGGCGGCGTTTCTTCACGGAGCAACGTTGGCAAGGCAACTCGAAGTCTTCTCCGACCATGGTCAAGATTGAAGCGCACGGCGCGACGGGCGAAATTCAAAAAAAGAGAACGAAGCCGAGTAGCCGACGACGGAGGAGGTCTCGGTCGGCCAACTCGGTTCGCCCCAGAGGGAGAGAGTGGTATCCACAACGCACACCGTCTCTTGAAACGGTATAACCGAGTGCATTGCTGATTTGTTCCCTGATCGTGCGCACGACGGTGGAAAATCATGAAACGCGAAACCGGCGCCAGGACCCATTTGCCACGGTAATTTGGCGTGCGACCACCTTTCTACACTTCAATGATGATTGACGTTTGGAAATCACTTCGTGGAAAGCTGTGTAACGTCTTTGTCCAGTTAAAGTTACGCTGCAATTTAACGCAGCTTTTTGGCCAGGTGCTGCCCCGTCAGGCTCGCGGGGATCTTCGAAACCGCTTCCGGCGTGCCTTCCGCGACGATCTCGCCCCCGGCGTCGCCGCCTTCGGGACCGAGATCGATGATCCAATCGGCGTTTTTGATGACATCGAGGTTGTGCTCAATGACGAGCACGGTGTTGCCCATGTCGACCAGGCGGTTGAGGACCGCGAGCAGGGTTTGAATGTCGGAAAAATGGAGGCCGGTAGTCGGCTCGTCGAGCACATAGAAAGTGTGCGCACTGTTGCCGTTTGTGCCGCCGTTGATGGTGCGCGGGATTGCCGGGCCGCCTTTGGCGAGTTCGCTCGCGAGTTTGACGCGCTGTGCTTCCCCGCCGGAAAGGGTGTTGGACGGCTGGCCGAGGCGAAGGTAGCCGAGGCCGACGTCGGACAGTGCGCGGACGCCGGCCTGAATCTTCGGGAAGTTGTTGAAGAACGGCAGCGCTTCCTCAACCCGCAGTTCCAGTACGTCGGCGATGGATTTGCCGCGATAGCGGATTTCGAGGGTTTCGCGGTTGTACCGGGTGCCTTTGCAATCCTGGCAGGTGACGTACACATCGGGCAGGAAGTGCATCTCGATGCGGCGGGTGCCTTGGCCCTGGCACGCTTCGCAGCGGCCGCCTTTGACGTTGAAACTGAAGCGACTCGCGCCGAAGCCGCGAATCCGTGCTTCCTTCGTTTTCGCGTACAGCTCGCGAATTTCGTCGAAGACGCCGGTGAACGTCGCGGGGTTGCTGCGCGGCGTGCGCCCGATGGGGGTCTGCTCGATTTCGATGACCTTGTCGATGCGGCTTGCACCGACGATGCGCTCGTGCGCGCCGACGCGCTCGCGCGACTGATTCACGCGACGGCGGAGCGCCGGCAGGAGAATCTGCGAAACGAGGGTGCTCTTGCCGCTGCCGCTGACGCCGGTAACCGCGACGAATACGCCGAGCGGGATCGCAACATCAATATTCTTCAGGTTGTTTTCGCGCGCGCCGACGATTTTCAGACTCTCCACGGTCGAACCGGTGCGGCGCTCTTCCGGCACAGGGATGCGATATGCTTCGCGCAGATAATTGCCGGTGATCGAATCGGGGGAAGCAATTACGTTTGGCGTCGGGCCTTCGGCAATTACGCTGCCGCCGTGCAGACCGGCGCCCGGGCCCATATCGATGAGGTGATCAGCACTGCGAATGAGATCTTCGTCGTGTTCGACAACGATCACGGTGTTTCCGGAGTTCACAAGATTGCGGATCGAATGGATGAGTCGCTCATTGTCGCGCTGGTGCAGGCCGATGGTCGGCTCGTCCAACACATAACAGACACCGACGAGGCCGCTGCCGATCTGCGTTGCGAGGCGAATGCGCTGGGCTTCGCCGCCGGAGAGCGTGGCGCTGTTGCGATCGAGCGTGAGATATGACAGGCCGACGGCGTCCATGAATTGCAGACGCTTGCGGATCTCGTGCAGCAGCGGGGCGGCGATTTCGGCGGATTCGCCTTCGAGGGAAAGCCCCGCAAACCAATCGTTGGCTTTGCCGATGCTCATCTGCGTGATGTCGGCGATGTTTGACTCGTTGATGCGCACGCCGAGAGCGATCGGTTTGAGGCGTGCCCCGTTGCACGTGGTGCAAACGCTGTCGGCGCGGAAGTCGGCGAGCTTGGATCGCGCGCCCTCGGTGCCGGACGCGCGGTAGCGGCGCTCCAGATTGGGCAGGGCACCCTCGAATTCGACGCCGAACTCCTCCTCGTCCTTTTTCGTCGTCCCGTGCATGAGAATGCGACGGAGATCGGCGGGCAACTCGCGATAAGAAACCTCCGGCGACGTGTCGAACGCTTCGCAAAGACTCTTGATAATTTTGAGATAGGTGGGCGCGACACGCTGCTTGCCGCTTCCCCACGGCGCGATCGCGCCGGCGAGCAACGCAAGGTTTTCATCCGGCACGATTAGCTGTTCGTCGAACCGCGGCGTGATTCCCAGCCCGTCGCAGGTTTCGCAAGCGCCGTGTGGCGAGTTGAAGCTGAAGAGGCGCGGTGTCAGTTCGGGCATTGCGACGTTGCACGTCGTACAGACGTTATGTTCGCTGAAGAGCAGATCCGCCCAGACATCGCCGTTCTTGCGGTGGCCATTGCCGTTGTGGCTGCCGTTCTGATTCTCGTGCGACACGATGACGTTGCCTTCGCCGAGGCGCATAGAGAGTTCGATCGCTTCAGTAATGCGGGTTTGTGCATCGGGCCGGACGACGAGACGATCGACGACGATTTCGACGCGTTGCGGCGCTTTGGTGCGTGTTGCATCTTCGAGCAGATCGGCAACTTCAGAGGTTTTCCCATTGACACGCGCCCGGACGAAGCCGTCGCGCTGAATGCGCCGGAGGAGCGGTTTGATGTCGCCTTTCGCCTCACGCGCAACTGGCGCGAGCACCATCACCCGAGCACTTTCGGGAAACGCGAGCACTTCGTCCACAATCTGGTCTATCGTCCGTGAGCGGAGACGACTTCCGCAGCGCGGACAGTGCGGCACGCCGACCCGCGCGAAAAGCACGCGCAGAAAATCGTAGATTTCGGTCGTCGTGGCCACGATCGAACGGGGATTTGGCATTGCGGCCAGTTGCTCGATCGCGAGCGTCGGCGGCAGACCTTCGATACGATCGAGATCGGGTTTTCCGATCTGCTCCAGGAAATGACGTGCATGGACGCTGAGTGACTCGACGTACTTTCGCTGTCCTTCGGCGTAAATGGTGTCAAAGGCCAGCGTGCTTTTGCCGGAGCCGCTGAGGCCGGTGATGACCGTCAGTTTTTCACGCGGGATTTCGACCGTGAGGTTGCGAAGATTATGCTGGCGCGCGCCAATGACGCGTATATTCTGCACGCTACTTGTCCCCTTCCAGCGATCTATTTCAAACCAGCGACCCGGGGGTCGCGGGGTAGAGTCCGGCGACAAACGAATCGCGCTATCGTAGCACGAATGAAACCCGTTTTCGAGACGAGACGGCGGCGGAATCCTCACGATTGTGCGTAAGTACTGGCCTGCACGAGCGCAATCGTCCTTGCTTGCCAACCGTGTGCGCTCGCCTTAGGCTCTTCCCCAAACGGGCGCGCGACGCAACCTCCCAGGGTGTCCGCGACCTTCGGCGAAACCCAATTTACCAGCATCAGCGGAGACGGCAGGCATGATCGTCGGCGTACCTACAGAGATCAAAAAGGATGAATACCGGGTCGCCGTGACGCCGGCGGGAGTGGAGCAGCTCAAGCGTGGTGGACACACCGTCCTGGTCCAGCGCGAGGCCGGCGTCGGCTCCGGGATTCTGGATGATGATTATCTGGCGCTGGGTGCCGAGATTGTCGACACTGCGGACGAGGTCTGGAAGCGCGCGGATCTGATCTGCAAGGTGAAAGAGCCGCTCGCGGAGGAGATTGCCAAGACGCGCGAGAATCAGATTCTGTTCACGTATTTTCATTTTGCCGCGAGTCGAGAACTGACCACCGGCATTCGTGACTCCGGCAGCGTCGCGATCGCGTATGAGACAATCGAAGACAAGGCCGGCCGCCTTTGTCTGCTGACGCCGATGAGCGAAGTCGCCGGCAAGATGAGCATTCAGGAAGGTGCAAAATATCTGGAGAAGCCGACCGAGGGACGCGGCATTCTGCTCGGCGGAATTCCAGGCGTGGAGCCGGCGAAGGTTCTGATCATCGGCGGGGGAATCGTTGGAACAGCGGCCGCGAAAATTGCGGCGGGGCTCGGCGCGCATGTCGATATTCTCGACGTCGACCTTCATCGGCTGCGTTATCTCGATGATGTGATGCCCGCAAACGTCACGACGTTGTACAGCACGCCGGAAGCGATTCGCAAACACCTCGCGGAAGCGGATCTCGTGATCGGCGCAGTGTTGATTCCCGGAGCGCGCTGTCCTCTGCTGATTCCGAAGAGCTATCTGACATTGATGCAGCCGGGCGCGGTGATCGTCGACGTCGGTGTCGATCAAGGTGGTTGCTGCGAGACGATTCGGCCGACGACGCACTCCGATCCGATTTATCTTGTAGACGGCATTGTGCACTACGGCGTCGCGAACATGCCAGGTGCGGTCGGCCGCACGAGTACGTTCGGTCTGACCAACGCGACGATTCCGTATCTGCTGAAACTTGCCAACAAGGGCTATGTCGCGGCAGCCAAGGACGATCCGGGACTGGCACTGGGAATCAACATTGCGCA
>JBFWWY010000113.1:0-8540 GCA_050245935.1 Phycisphaerae bacterium
GGCTGGAACAGTGAATCCGACCAGTTTGCGCTGGATCTGATGAAAACAGTGGAATCGATCCCGCCGTGGTCGGTGCAGGAGAGATTCGACACGATGTCAGAAGTCCTGAGCGATCGGTATCTGTTGGATGAGAATCAGGAGCAGACGATGCGCCGCATGCTCATTCGAACCTCAAATGAAATGTTTCAACAGCACAGTGACCGCATCATGAAATACGCGGTGGAGGCAATTCAGACGCGCGCGATGGGAGATGCGTTCACGCCGGAACAGGTACAGCGTTGGGCGACGCTCGCGGAGCCCGTGTTCCTCGATTCGCGCCGCCGGCTGGAGAGCCTGAGCGTCGACTTCATGAAGCAGTTGGATCCGGAGCAGCAGGAATTGCTGGCGCGGGACATGGGTGCAGCGTTCAAGAGAATGGATCGCATGACAGAGCTGGGAGAGAAGTGGAAGCGGGGCGAATGGACCGCTGCCGATTGGGGGATGGAACGCGACCCGATCCAGATGAGTGGTGAACAACGACGTGCGGCGGAGGAAGCCATTGCCAACGGCGAAGCCAGTACGAATCCGCAAGCACGGCAGCGTGACGACAATGATGCCGACGCAGCTTCGGGAAAAGAACAGCCTGTTGCAGCGGCACCCGAAAGACGTCCCAATCCGCCTGTCGAGCGTGGTTCGAAAAAAGAAGGCGACGGCGTCCAGCCCGGTGATGACGCGTGGATGAAGTATGTCGAGGCGTTCATCGACAAATATCAACTCTTGCATGATCAGGCGGAGCGCGCCCGGCAAATCGGGCAGGATGTTATCAATCGGCGTGACGAACTCCTGCGGCGCTATGAAACGAAGATCGCTGCGACGAATAGCGCAGAGGCCGAAACCGTGCTACGCGCCAAAGAATCATCGTTGCTCGAACGACTTTTCGGGCAAATGTCGCGGCGACTGGACCGCCTGCCGACGCGCGCACAACAGCGTGAGGCGAAACCCATCAATCTGCCGAATCCCCTGAGCACCGCCAAAACTGCAGAGAAGCCGTAGTAAGAGTGCCCCTTGGCAACGGTTCTACGGGATTGCGCGCCGATGACCTATGGATAACTCTTCCCTTGCTCCGGCTCGGATTGTGCGGCCGATTCGCCGCTTCCGAGCAGGACTCGACGCGGTCGGTCGCGAGCGCAGCAAATTCAGTTTAAGATACCGCGTTCATCGCCGCACGCGGTCGCGGCGAATCTCCAACTGAGCTTCGAAAAGGACGGACCGACATGAATTTGGTCACCGGCGCGACGGGTCTGCTGGGCAGCCATATTGTCGAACAATTGCGGCTGCGGGGCATGCCGGTGCGCGTGCTCGTGCGCGGAAACAGCGATCGAACGTGGTTGCAGACGCAGGGCGTGGAGTTCGTGGAAGGTGATATTACCGATCGCGCGTCTCTGGCGAAGGCTTGCGAGGGAGTGGACTGCATTTACCACTCGGCCGCGAAGGTCGGTGACTGGGGGCCGTGGGAGGACTATCAGCGCTATACCATCGACGGAACCCGGAACATGGTCGACGCCGCCGTTGGCGCAGGGGTACGCCGATTTGTTCACGTCAGTTCGGTGAGTTGTTACGGATATTACACCGATGAGATCACGGTCGATGAGACCTTCCCCCACGGCTACAAAATGTACAACTGGGCCTACTATACGAAGAGCAAAGTAGCCGCCGAGAATATTGTTCGCGATGCGTTCAACGCGGGCAAAATTGAAATGACGATCATTCGCCCGGCGTGGATTTATGGCCCCCGCGATCGCACGACGATTGCGCGGCTTTACGACATGATTCGTAACGGCAAAGCGAAAATCCTAGGCGACGGCACCAACCGTCTGAACGTCGTCTATGCCGGGAACATTGCGGAAGCCGCCATTGCGGCCGCCGGCCGAACGGATTGCAACGGCGAAACGTTCAACTGCTCCAATGACGGCGAAATTACGCAGCAGCAGTACTTCGATCGTCTAGCCGATGCAATCGGCGCGCCGCGTGTGACGAAAAAAGTGCCGTACAAAGTCGCGTACACCGCAGGCTTCGTTTGCGAGCTATTTGGTCACATTTTTAAAACGAAAAAGCCGCCGTTTGTCACACGGTACGCAGTCTGGCTGATGGGACGAAAGTCTTATTTCAGCGCGCAGAAAACGCGAGACAAGCTCAATTGGAAACCAACGGTGACCTACGAAAAGGGCATTCCGATGACGGTGCGGTGGTACGAAGAACAGCTCGCTGCGGAAAATCCGGCACCGACGATCGCACCCGTGGCAGCCCACTGATTTCGGCGGAGATTCTGCGCGGTGGCAGGGAGCATTGCCTTTATCGAGCCAATGCGCCCCTCCACTTACAGGGAGTGGAAATCCACAAGTTCAAATAGCTTTGTAACCGTTTTGTCCGTTGCGCCGCGTCGACCGGCGATGACGCGGCGGGCAGCGAGTCCCATCCGAACGCGGCGCGAGTCATCTCTCAGCAAGTCGCAGAGTGTCTGCTTAAGATCGGCAGCACTCGCGATCGGGGCGCAACCATCACTGGCCGTAAGTGCCTCGGCTACTTCCGCAAAATTCTCCATATACGGCCCGAAGACCATCGCACGTGCCAGGCCCGCAACCTCCATGACGTCCGAGCCGCCGAGCGGCACCAAACTACGACCGACGAAAACAATATCAGCGAGCCCGTAAAACTTGCGAAGTTCGCCCATCGTGTCGCCAAGGTATACGGGAGTCTCAAGATGTCGCATATTGTCCGCGGGAAGTTGGGGCTTTCCGGTACTGCGACGCAGACATGGGAAACCCGCGTCTGTGATCAGTTTTGCCACTTCATGAAACCGCTCGGGCTTTCGCGGGACAATCGCGAGCTGCAGGTCGGGAAACTCGGAGAGCAGACTTTCATAAGCACTCAGGATCAGCGATTCTTCGCCAGGACCGGTGCTTCCGCAGACCCACAGCTTGTGCGAAAGGTTCAGTCCCAGTTCCCGCGCGAGTTCCGCTTGTCCTTCCACGCGATCGCTTTGGTCGGCAGCGTCGTATTTGACAGATCCGGTAACCGAGATTTTTGCTGGAGGCACCCCCAGCATTTCGAATCGCTGTGCGTAGATGTCGTCCTGTGCGCCCACCCACTGCAATTGCCCGAACATCCGTCTGGCGACGGTACGGATCACCGGCTTATCGAAGCGACTCATGCTTTTTTCTTCGGTGACGCGCCCGTTCGCGATGACAACAGGGATATTCCGTTTTTGTGCGATGGCCAGCAGATTGGGCCAGACTTCCAGCTCCATCAGCACAATCAGCGAAGGGCGGATACGCGAAAGAACCCGGCGAATGACGAACGAAAAGTCCAGGGGAAAGCGAAACACAAGCAATTCCGGATACAGATTGCGCGCCTGGTCGAGCCCGGTGCGCGTCGTGGCGCTGATCACGATGGCAATTTCCGGAGCGCGGTGCTGGATTTCGCGCACGATTGTGCGCGTCGCGTTGATTTCACCCAGCGATACGCCATGGATCCAGATACAGCGTGATGCAACGCGACGGGACGGGATATTTCCGAACAGCTCTCTGCGCGGTGCGGTGGACTTGCCGCGCCGAAAGCGCCGAATCGTCAGAAACGGTAATGCGAGCACCAACGCGATCGCGTAGGCGAAGTCGATGAGTATTGTCATAAATGGACCAGATAGTTCATGCTGCAACCGGAGAAAAGCATAGCGTGACGATCTCGAATGAAAACATTGCGATGTGTCGGGAGCCGCTTACAATCGGTGAAGTTGGCTAAAAAAGGAGAGGCACGGATGCGTCCAACCAACATTTTTGCGGTCGCCGTCGCGATCCATTTTTTATTTTCCACAGCTTCGGCAGCCTGGGCACAAGGGATGCAGGAGGCTGATCCATCTGCTGCGCCTCTTGATCCGCGTGTCGACGAAATCCTCGCGCGACTCGAAGCGCGAAAGGTGAAAGACCTGGAAGCTAAGCTGACCTGGGAGGTCCATCATGTGATGGATGAGCCGGACCAGTCGGATATTCGTCAGGGCAAAATCTGGTACAAGGATCGTGAACCGATTGCCGTCTTTCTGGTGGATTTTGACAAGAAAATCAACGGTCGGCGCGTCACCAATGTGGATGAAAAGCACATGTTTGATGGTCAGTGGTACGTGACGCTGCGCGAAGAGCAGAAGATCGTCGAACGCCGGCAGGTGCGGGCCCCCAACGACACGCGCGATCCCTATCGGCTCGGGGAAGGTCCGTTTCCGGTGCCCTTTGGACAAACGCGGGCCGACATTTTGCGCGAATTCACCGTCAGCCTGGCACCATCGGGTGACGATGATCCGAAAAACACCGACCATCTGGTGCTGGTTCCCAAGCCCCGCACCCCGATGGCCGACGACTACGAAAAAATGCATTTCTGGATTCAGCGAAGCGGAGACGAGGCGGGTCTGCCGGTGAAAGTAAAACTGGACAAATTTGGCGGTCTCGGGCGCGTGGAGCAGATTATCACCGTCACGTTCGATCGGCCCAAGCTGGACCGTGGCTTTTCCGACAAAATTTTTGTGGTGAAGAGCCCGCCGGGATGGGAAGAAGTCGTCGAATATCAGAAGCCTTAGCAGCCGCGTCGGGAATCAACGGATTTCACGTTCAGGTGGCGTCTCGCTGCGACGGGGGCGACGGCACACCAAAAATTCTCTCCATCGCCCCCAATTTGATTGAATACGTCCTGCCCCATATCCGTCCACACGATGGAAGCGCGGTCTTCGCTACTCGGATCGGGACGTGCACTTCCATCGCGCGCGAAGTGGATGCTGTCGCGCACAATGCTGATCAGCCCCGCTGAATTTTGCGGGGGCGGATCGTTTTCACCGCCCGGATGGAGGTGCCGATGGCAACAGTGTGGCCGACAAACCTGACACCTGCAGATTCGGATCTGGTACGCGAAGTACTATCCGGCAATCATTCGGCGTTTGATGCGCTGATTTCGCGGTATTACCGGCGCGTTCTGTCGACCATCGGTCGATTGCTCAACAATGCTCACGATGCATTGGAAGTTGCCCAGGATACCTTTCTGCGGGCATTCACGAAGCTCGAGTCGCTGAAAGATCCGCAGCGATTCGGAAGCTGGCTGATGCGGATCGCGACGAACCTGGCGCTCAATTACCGTCGCGCACGCGGCAACGCGTTGCGAACGATTTCCGTCGATGCGGACGCCGGAAACGGAAGTGATCCTTTTTTCAAAGCGTCGGCGTCGATGACTGACCCCCGGCAGCGGCTGGCCACACTCGAATTGCTGGAGCAGGTTCGAAATGCCATGGATCAACTGCCGGCGCGGCAGCGGACGGCGCTGGTCTTGTCGACCATCGAAGAGCTGCCGCAAAAGGAAATCGCGCAGATCATGAACTGCTCGATCGAAGCCGTAAAATGGCATGTCTTTCAAGCCAGGAAATCACTTCGCAGCGCCTTCATGGATTGACCCCGGATTCGTCGCGATCCGTAACCCGCCTAACGAGAAATTCCGATAACATGCAACGCGGTGTGCGCGCTACGTTGGCTGCGCGAACGATCGCAGGCTTGCGCGCATAGAAGAATTGATTGTCGTGCGCGCCCGCGGGGATTGCGGCGACAATCGTGCTCAAAAAGCAGGTGAGGCTGCATGCGGATATTGATTACCGGTTCGAGCGGGCAGATCGGCACGAACGTAGCGCTCAAACTGATCGAGCGCGGCGACGATGTTCAGGGAATTGACATTCGGCCCAACGCGTGGACGGATGCGATTCCGACCCTCCGGGCCGACCTAACGCAATGTGTCGATGGCAAATTGCCTGTGGTCGGAAAATTTGACGCGGTGCTCCATCTCGCGGCGCACGCAAAAGTTCATGAACTGGTAGAGAATCCCGGCCGCGCGTATGAAAATGTGGCGATGCTCCAGAGCGCGCTGGAGTTCTGCCGGCGTGTGCAGACTCCCTTTATTTTCGGCAGTTCCCGTGAAGTCTACGGCGATGTTCTGCACCATGTGACTGAGGAATCGCAAGCCGATTTTGTCGTCGCGGAGAGTCCGTATTCGGCGTCGAAGATCGCCGGCGAAGCGTTTGTCTATTCGTACCATGAATGCTACGGCCTACCCCATCTTGTTTTTCGGTTCAGCAACGTATACGGGCGCTACGACTGTGATCTGGAGCGGATGGAGCGCGTCATCCCCTTGTTTGTCAGAAAAATTCATCGCGGCGAGCCGATCACCGTTTATGGACGAGAGAAAGTTTTTGACTTTACGTATGTCGATGACTGTGCGGCGGGCATTATTCGTGGCATTGACGGTCTGGTGGCGGGTACAATCAACCGGGAGACGATTAATCTCGCATACGGTCAGGGCTCCACGTTGCTTGACGTCGTCAACTTGATCGGGCTGTCGCTGGGAAAAGAAGCTACCGTTGCTTTCGCGCCGGCCCGGGCTGGCGAAGTCATGCGTTACGTCGCGGATTTACGACGGGCGCGCGAATTATTGGAGTATCATCCGGTGACGCCGTTAACAGCGGGGATTCCCCTTGCGATCCGCTGGCAACGGGAAGCCGGATTCCTGAAGTGAGTAAAAAGTCAAGAAATCGCCATCGGTGGCGGGGCGGGGGTTTTGGACGCTTCGCCGCATTGCCGATCTCGTTCCTTTACCGCGCCGTGATCGCTGCGCGCAACCGGAAATTCGATCGCTTCGGCGGTAAACCTGCAGGCGTTCCGGTCATCAGCGTCGGGAACATTACGACTGGTGGTACCGGAAAGACGCCGATGGTCGTCGAAATTGTGCGGCGACTTCGCGGGATGGGGCGTCGGCCTGTGATTCTGACCCGCGGTTATGGAGCGGAGCGGGGACAATTGGCGGACGAAGTTCGCGAATTCCACGAAGCGGTGGCGGATACGCCGGTGATCGTAAATGCTGATCGCGTCGCGGGTGCCGCGACGGCGGTGCGTGATTTCGGGGGGGATTGTTGTGTCATGGACGACGGCTTTCAACATCGCCGCTTACACCGTGATTTGAACATCGTGCTGGTCGATGCGCTCGACCCTTGGGGCGGGGCCAGGCTGCTTCCCGCCGGGCGGTTGCGTGAGCCGCTTTCCAGTCTTTCGCGTGCTGATCTTTGCATCGTGACACGATTCAATCAGGTTGAACACAACACGGGGATGGTGATTTGGCGGGACGTGGAACAGCGCGCCGGCGCTGCGCCGGTGTTGCGGGCCGAGGTTTGCGTCCATTTTCTGCATAATCGCGACGGACGCGAAGTGCCGAGCGAAACGCTGCGCGGTCGTCGCGTATTGGCGGTGTGCGGCCTGGGCAACCCGGCGACGTTGTCTGAGACACTTTCATCGCTGGGCGCTACTGTTGAATCGCTGGCGTTTCGTGATCACCGGAAATACACCCCGGCTGATGTCCGCATGATCACAGATCGTGCCGCAGAATTCGATACCGACCTGATCGTGACAACACGTAAAGATTGGGTCAAACTAGCACCCTTGCTGGACGGGACGCGTTCGACATGCGAGTGGCTGCGGCTCGACATCGGCGTCAATATTCTCGATCCGGCAAATGTGCTCGACAACATGCTGCTGAATTTGTTCAGCCAACCTTCGGGATAGGCGCCAATCGCTTGCTCAAAAAGCCTGACATTCCGCAACTGAGTTTCAAAAGTCTGCGCTTGAAACCGCGCGAGAACCGCGCGCACAAGGTTTCGATCAGTCTGCTTGGAAAGCCCACCGAGGCAGGCGCGTCGTTTGTCGAGTGGTTTGCGGCGATGCCCGGATTTCTCGGTGCCAACGAACTTCGATCCACTGTTGACGCGGTCGTTGCCGCGCGGCAGGCGGGGAAACCCGTCGTGTTTGCATTTGGCGGGCACATTGTGAAAACCGGTTGTTCGCCACTGGTCATCGATCTCATGCAGCGTGGCGTCATTACTGCGATTGCGACGAATGGTTCGGGCGCGATTCACGATCTTGAGTTGGCGGAGACTGGGCAAACCAGCGAGGAAGTTGCGGACACGATTCGCGATGGTAGTTTCGGCATGGTGATCGAGACTTGCGCGCAAATGATCGAAGCGGCCCGGCGTGGCGCGACCGGCGTCGGGTTGGGACGAGGAGTCGGGGAAGTTATTCGCGCTGCCAGCGCTCCGCATGCTGCGCAGAGCCTGTTCGCCGAAGCGGCACGGCTTGACTTGCCGGCCACCGTGCATGTGGCACTGGGCACGGATACCGTTCACATGCATCCCGAGGCCAACGGGAATGAGATCGGAACGGCATCCATGATCGACTTTCGCACGCTTTGCGGTGTTGTCGCCGCGATGGACAGCCAAGCCGATGAACCGGGTGGCGTGTGGTTGAATTTCGGCTCGGCCGTCATCATGCCGGAAGTCTTTCTCAAGGCGGTTTCGGTCGCGCGGAATCTCGGATTTCCCCTTCGGCGTCTGCAAACGGCAAATTTTGATATGCTGCGTCACTATCGACCGACGCAAAACGTGATTACACGGCCCGTCGAAAAAGGAATGGGACATCAGGTTACCGGACACCATG
>JBFWWY010000114.1:0-8463 GCA_050245935.1 Phycisphaerae bacterium
AGCTTTCGGCAACGCGACTTCTACAGGCAAATCGTCCGGGGCACTTGTTGATGACATCCAGCTCGCTGGCCCACATCACGTTGCCGCTCAACGGTGCGTACAGTGCGACAAAGGCTGCGCAGCATCATGTCTGCCGCGCAATGAACATGGAACTGAAATCGCGCGGCATTCGTGTTTCCTCCATTCATCCCGTCGGTACCACGACCGAGTTCTTTGATACAGCCGCCGCCCGCTCTGCCGGTGATCGCACATTCGCGCGTCCACCGCAAATGTTTATGCAATCGCCGGAGCGCGTCGCGAATGCGATCGTACGATGCCTGCGCAAACCGACACCGGAAGTGTGGACGAGTCTTACCTTTCGCTTGATGGCGGCCCTCATGACAATCTTCCCCCGCATGATGGATCTCGTCGCGAAAGAGAATCGTTCAGCCGCTTCGCACCCGTCAACCCAACAGGATCGGTAACCGCAAAAGCAGGAGACTTCATCATGGTGATTCGACACGCGAATCGCGATGATCGCGCCGAGTGGCATCGCATGCGCTGCGCACTATGGCCTGACGATGCCGCAGTGCACGACACCGAAATTGATGAATACCTGCTCGGAAAATGGGTGACCTCCATTGTTTTCGTCGCGGAACGATTGGATGGCAGCGGCCTCTGCGGCTTTGTAGAAGCGCGCCTGCGCGATCATGCGGAAGGCTGCACTTCATCGCCGGTCGCATATCTCGAAGGCTGGTACGTCGACTCTGAATATCGCCGCACCGGGGTCGGTGCGGCGCTGCTCTCTGCATTTGAACAATGGGGCGTTGCGAACGGTGCGACGGAGGCCGCGAGTGACACGGAGGTGGAAAACCGGCTGAGCAGGGCCGCGCACGGCGCGCTCGGGTTCGAGGAAGTGGAGGACGTGACGCTGTTCCGAAAAAATCTGAATCCGTCGCTGGACTGGTGAGATTCCCCGGCACCGGAAGGCCATTTCCGCCGGGACAGGCGCGAAGATTGCGGCGCATTCCGTAGAATACGTAGGTAACAGAGGATGCTCCGCATGATCAATGAGATTGTCGGCTGGATTTCACTCGCGCTCGTGCCCATCAGCGGCGCCGTGCTTGGTCTCGGCTTTCATCGCGCCGACTATCTCGGCGGATACGACGCATACCCCCGTCGCCTGCTCCGGCTTGGCCATATCTCGTTCTTCGGTCTCGGCGTGTTGAACATTCTGTTCGCGTTCAGCGCTGAGCGTATGAATCTCGGTCCTCTGCACTTCGCCTCAGCCTCCTACGCCATGATCATCGGCAATATCTCCATGCCGATCGCGTGTTTCGTCAACGCTTGGCGGCCGAATTTCAAGCCGCTCTTTGTCATTCCGGTCGCAAGCGTCATGCACGGCACCATTACCGCCGCTTACGGAGTCGCACGATGAAACTTTTGCTGATCGCGATGAGCGGTGTGCGCGCCTGGAGCGAAGAACTGAACGCCATCGGGCTGACAATGCCCGGCGTCATCGAACGCAAACAGGTCGTCGCGTCCATGCCGAGCCTCGGGCTGCTTACGCTCGCCGGCATGACCGACGACGACGTGGACGTTACGTATCATGAGATCGCCGATCTGCGCAAAACACCGCAACTGCCGGACGGATTCGATCTCGTCGCGATCTCGTCATTTACGGCCCAGATCAAAGACGCATATCAGGTTGCGGCGCATTATCGCGCCGCCGGCACGCCCGTGATCATGGGCGGTCTGCACGTCACTGTGCTGCCCGATGAAGCCGCCCGACATTGCACCAGTATCGTTGTCGGCGAAGCCGAACCGGTATGGCACGAAGTGATTGCCGATGCCAGGCGCGGCGAATTGCGACCGCGGTACGCGGCGACGAACGGACACGCGACGTTCAATCTGGACGATTCTCCCATGCCGCGCTTCAGCCTGCTCGATATCGACAAATACAATCGCATTCCGGTGCAGACGAGCCGCGGCTGTCCGCATAGCTGCGACTTCTGCGCGAGCTCGATTCTGTTGACGCCGCGCTATTCGGTAAAGCCCGTCGAGCACGTCATCGCGGAAATTCACGAAATCAAGCGGCACTGGTCGCGCCCCTTCCTTGAATTTGCCGACGACAACAGCTTCGTCCATCGCAAACACTACAAAAACTTACTGAGGGAGATCGCGAAAGAAGACGTGAAATGGTTCACCGAGGCCGACGTCTCCGTCGCCGAAGATGCCGACCTCATTGATCTCATGCGCGCGAGCGGTTGCCGTCAGGCATTGATCGGACTCGAAAGTCCGCGTTCCTCCGGCCTGGACGGCGTCGAAACGCGCCGCAACTGGAAGCTCAAAATGCTCGACCGCTACGAAGCCGCGGTCCGCGCGATCCAGTCGCGCGGCGTTACCGTGAACGGCTGCTTCATTCTCGGACTCGACGGCGAAGGACCGGAAGTTTTCGACGCAATCTACGATTTCGCCGACCGCACGAATCTTTTCGAAATCCAGATCACGGTCATGACGCCGTTTCCCGGCACACCGCTCTACGCGCGCCTCGAGCGCGAAGGGCGCTTGCTCGCGCCCGGTGCGTGGGAGCGTTGCACGCTCTTCGACGTAAACTTCATCCCGACAAACATGTCCCCCGAGGAATTGCAGCAGGGGCTCGTCGATCTCGGCAAGCGCCTTTACGACCCGACATTCGTCCAGAAGCGTCGCGAAGGCTATTTCGCAAACCTCGACCGCTCCATCCGCCACACCGCCCACGGCACAAGCAATGAATAACGCGAAAGGTCAATACGGGAGCGAATGAATCAAACATCTTGAATCCCAATGCCCCATTCTTCATTCATCACTCGTCCTTCGTCATTCATTCCTCACATCTACGCTCTACTTCCGGCACCGTCGCGCTCTGATCACTCAACAGATACCCGATGGTGCAGCCATCGCCCGACAACCGCGGCATCGTCGTCGTCGGCGCTTCCGGACAGAGCAGCCCCGCACAAGGCGATAACGTCGCGGGCACCGCGTTGGCCAGGATCCCGGTCGTCGCTTCCTGCGACCGTCGGTAAAGCAAAATATCGGTATCGATAAAATCGCGCCGCGTCGTCTCGTCAAATTTGTTGCGCTGCACGACGAATGCCACCTGCGCGCCGTCGAACGAAACGCTCGGCGCGACACCGCCTTCGCGCAATTGCTCGCCGTCTTCATCAACGGTGCACAAAAACACGCGACCGGTCGCAATCTCCGTCAGATACACATCGTCGCTGCTGGTTACGTCGTCATCGATCATGTTTCCCGCGCGACTGACAAACGCGACCCAGGCTCCGTCGCCTGATATTCGCGGCGAAAAGTTGTCGCCGTCCGGCTCGAAGCCACGCCGCGTCAACATTCGCTGCGTCACGCCCATTTCGCGAAAATGCACAAATACGTCGCGCGCCTCGTTGGTGTCGTTTTCCACCAGCCGATCCGTATCGCTGTGAAACGCGATGACGTTGCCATCGTCAGAGATCGACGGCGCGCCGCTCGGCGCAACCGCCTGCAAACCGTCCGTGCTGAGATTCACGCGGGTTGTCGTTTTCGATGCCAGATCGCGCACAAAGATGTCCGGCACGCCGTTGACGTCCGTCTCCACCAGATTCTCCGCGAGACTCGTAAACACGATGCAACTTCCATCGGCGGAAATGTCGCACTCGATGCTCGCGCCGTCTGCCTCGGCCCCCGTCTCCGAAACGCTGACGCGCGTCGTCGTCGCGGTCTCCCGGTCAAAGACGAACACGTCGCTCGCGCCGTTGCGATCGGTCGTGACGAGATTGTCCGCACTGCTCAGATAGCAGACATATCGACCGTCGTGCGACAAAGCGGGCCGCGTACAAGCACCGTTCGCCGGCTCCAGCGCCGCATTCACGCTGATGAATTGCAATTCCCGCGTCGCAACGTCAAACACGTAAAGCTGCGCAACAGATGAGGAATTGAGCTGATTTCGAACGATCGACTTTGCCGCGGGCGCCATTCCGCTTGGGAGAGAGAAGACGAGATTGGTCGCCAAAGTCGAAAACGCAATCACCCGCCCGTCCGCCGAAATCGCGACGTCGAGCGCGCCGCCGTTTGGCCTGTCACCGTCGACTGTCGGGGCGATCGAGATGACGGCATCATCGGGAGATTGCTGCGACGGTAGGCACGCTGTTGTCCCGATCAGGAAGATTGCACAGACCGCGAATCCTGACCTGGCATATGCCGGCAGCCATTGTCCCGCACGCCATTTGTCGCAATTTGTTCGATTCGACGGACTACTTTCGGCTCTCCGCATAGCGCGCCGAAATCCGCGGTACCAGATACTCGTCAAACGCGCGGTCAAGATCATAATCCGGCTTCCAATTCCAGTCGGCTCGCGCAGGTTCGTCGTTCACGTCGCCGGGCCAGCTTGCGACGATGGCGGCGCGCGGTCGGTCCGGCTCAAACGTCACCTTCGCCTGCGGCCAGGCCTTCTGAACGCGATCGCGAATCTGGCCCGCCGTCAGGCTGAAGGATGTCACATTATAGATGCGCTGCGTCAAGGCCTTCGCGTCCGCCGCCGCGAGCGTAATCAGCGACTTAATCGCATCCGGCATCACCATAAACGGCAATCGCGCGGATTCTTCGACAAAACAGGCGTACGGCTTGCCCTGAGCGGCGGCATGAAGCATTTCCGGGCCGTAGTCGCTCGTGCCGCCTTGCGGCAAAGTGTCCGCACTGATCAGACCGGGAAACCGGATCGAACGAAAGTCGACACCGCTTGGCGGACGCTCCGCGGCGAGTTGTCGATAATGAAACGTAAAATACGTGCCGAGTTGCTCACAATAGCGTTTGTTGCAACCGTACATCGTGGTCGGGAAATTCCAGTCATTCTCGCGGACCTTCCCTTCCGCTGCTTTCACTTCGCGATTCGGCAGTCCGTAGGTCGCGATCGAGCTCGGAAAAAGGAACTTAACCGTGTGGCCGTGCCAGCGCGACTGCTCGTGCGCGAGCTGCAGCAGATTCAGCGTCCCGTTGACGTTGACGCTGTGTGCGGTGTCCGGCGTGTACTCCGCGCGCGTGCTGAGCAATGCGGCAAGGTGGTAGATTTCGTGAATTTCGAATTCGCTGATGAGCCGTTCGAGCAGATTCTGATCGCGAATATCGCCGGCGATCGACGCGACGCAGTACTGCCGCAGCGGGCGATCGATCGGGTTCAAGTCCAACGCAACAATGTGCGAGTGATCCATCTCGGCGAACCGCTGAATCAGCCCGTGCCCCATTTCCCCATTCGCACCGGTAATCAACGCAACCGGTTTTCGCATAGTGTTCTCCTGATAGTCCGCTGATTCTGTTGGATTTCCCGCCCCGTTGCAAACGGACTGATACAGTTGCGTCGTCAACAGTGTGCCACCGGCGTTCGGCGGGTGTGCGTGGATAACAGTGTGGCACCGGCGGGACGCCGGTGCGTAAAGTCGACCTTACATATGAGCGCGGGTGCCCCATCCTTCGCCGCGCTAACCCACGGGAGTAATTTGCAGAACGCTATCGCGGCAAAGGGCGGGGGAATGAGCCGATCGCGCGATCATTCGATATGATGCCGTCCTGACATATTCCGTTCGCTTGAGGAACAACCGATGCTCGATACTGCGCCGCTCTGGTCCCCCGATCCCGCCGCCGTCAAAAATACGCAGATGTTCGCGTTCATGGCGCGAATTGCCCAGAAATACGGCATTGCTCAAGATTGGGAAGCGCTTCGTGAATGGTCCATCGGTTCGCACCCGCGGGACGCCGGTGTCACATCTTGTGAATTGTTCTGGCAGGAATTCGCAGACTTTGCGGGAATCAAATTCAGCACCCCGCCGACCAAGATTCGCGCCGGCGACGGTATGCTCGAAGCAAAGTGGTTCGTCGGCGGCAAAATCAACTACGCGCGGCATATGCTGCGATTTGACGACGACAATCCCGCAATCATCTTCCGCAGCGAGATCGGCAAAACGACGACGATCTCGCATCGCGAACTGCGCATCACCGTTGCAAAAGCCGCTGCGTCACTAAGAAAACTCGGCGTCGAGCAAGGCGATCGCGTCGCAGGATTCATGCCGAATATTCCCGAAACGCTCATCATGATGCTCGCGACGACCAGTCTCGGTGCGATCTGGTCCTCCTGCTCGCCGGACTTTGGCGTCAAAGGCGTGCTCGATCGCTTTGGGCAGATCGATCCCGTCGTCCTGATCGCGCCGGACGGCTACACCTACTCCGGCAAGCCGTTCGATACACGCGAACGCGTGCGGGAAATCCAGTCGAGTCTGAGATCACTCAAGCAAACGGTTTTGGTGCCGTATCTCAACGTTTCGCCGGATTTGTCAGCGATGCCGAATACCGTTTCGTGGAGCGATTTTCTTGTTAGCGGCGGCGAGAATCCGCTACTCGAATTCGCAGAAGTCCCGTTTGATCATCCGCTGTTCATCATGTATTCCTCCGGCACCACCGGCGTACCGAAGTGCATCGTCCACGGGCACGGCGGCACGCTGCTGCAGCATATGAAAGAGCTGATACTGCATTGCGACCTGCGCGCCGGCGATCGCGCGTTTTATTTCACCACCTGCGGCTGGATGATGTGGAACTGGCTGGTCAGCGCGTTGGGGACCGGCGCGACGGTGATGCTCTTCGACGGCAATCCTGCACATCCGACCGTTCACACGCTGTGGGAATTCGCCGCCGAGCAGAAAATCACATTGTTCGGCACGAGTCCGAAGTTTCTGTCCGCGTGTCAGAAATCGCACATTGAGCCGGGAAAATCGCACGATCTGTCGGCGTTGCGCGTGATCTGTTCGACCGGTGCGCCGCTCACCGCCGAGCAGTTTGAGTGGGTGTATGCAAACGTCAAGCGGGATGTGCAACTCTCTAGCATTTCCGGCGGGACGGACATCATTTCGTGTTTCATGCTCGGCAATCCGCTGCTGCCGGTGTATGCGGGGGAGATTCAATGTCGCGGGCTCGGCATGGATGTGCAGGCGTGGGACGAAAACGGGCAGCCGGTGATTGGCGAAAAAGGTGAGCTGGTCTGCGCGACGGCGTTTCCGTCGCAGCCGGTCGGGTTCTGGAATGATCCCGACCAAAGCAAATACAAAGCCGCGTATTTCGATCATTACCCGGGCATTTGGCGGCACGGCGATTTTGTCGAGATCACCGAGCGCGGCGGCATCGTCGTCTATGGGCGCTCCGACGCAACGCTCAACCCCGGCGGCGTCCGCATCGGCACGGCGGAGATTTATCGCATCGTCGAAGAAGTGCCGGAGGTGATGGACAGTCTGGTGATCGGACGGACCGTGGCGGACGATGTGGAGATTGTGCTGTTTGTCGTGTTGCGCGAAGGCTACAAACTCAGCGACGGCAGCGGTCTCAAAGAAAAAATCCGCAGCGCGATCATCGCCGGCGCGAGCCGCCGGCATCTGCCCCGCCACATCATTCAGGTCAGCGCGATTCCCTACACCATCAGCGGGAAAAAGGTGGAGCTTGCGGTACAGAATATAGTTGAAGGGAAAGAAGTGAAGAATCGCGATGCCCTCGCGAATCCGGCGGCGCTGGAGGAATATGCGGGGATGAAGTGGTGAACTGAGCAGTGGTGGAGTGAGGGAGTGGTGAAGTGCTCGGTCCCAAGCCCATGCTGGCATTCCTTGGAGACCAATAAACACAGTATGAATAAATTCTTGGGATACTTGATTTCCTTTTTCATCGTCTCTTCAGTCGTCGCGGCATTCGGACGCACTGATGATGCAACTCCACTCGACTCAGCCACGGATAGAAAGACGGAAGAAATGGTTACGGCGTTGCCTGAAGAGTTGTCTTATCTGAAATCTCCGTCGATTCGCTATTCGGCATTTGGGCCGTTTCATGGCGATTTAGGAGCGATGATTAACGTTATGCCGGCTTCGGTGCGAATCGAACTGGCGGCAACCAGGGATCGTATGCATGCAAACGGTCAGGCTCACTTGCTGGCAAAATGGAAACTAACAGCAAACGACGAATTTTCCGTTGGGTATAGCAATCTTCTTTGGCAGCTCACCCTCTTGCTCGATCAAATGGGCGAGCGGCGCTCGCCAGCTACGTCCGGCACGGAGGCTCGGACGCTACATAACGGCAATCTGCGTAGGGCACGGGGGCACCGACGCGACAGGTTCAGCGCATCAACTTTGTCCGGCACCGAAGCATCCCGGCGGGTCGGAACCACGAGCGAACGTGTGGCACGGGAGAAGCCGAGATGTCGGGAATTCGAGTAATCGGCCGATACACGTGGCGCGGAAGTGATCACGAGGTTTTTGCGCGGGGTCCGGGGTCGCTGGAGTTTTCTTTGTACAATGCCCGATCGTAGCGTCGACTCCATGGAGCGTTCGGCTTGAATCGTTACGTCGCATTTCTTGCGGGAATCAATCTCGGTCGTCGCCGGCTGAAGATGGATGCGCTGCGCGAACACTTTGAGAGGATGAAGTTCGC
>JBFWWY010000115.1:0-8430 GCA_050245935.1 Phycisphaerae bacterium
CGTGCAAGATGCTCGATCGCTCGACGTGGAAGGACGAAAGAGTCATCAAGCTGCTGCAGGACAAGACTGTCGCGCTCAAGATCGACGCGGAACAGCAGCGAGAACTCGCGCAGAAGTACGGCGTGTCCGGCTATCCGACGCTGATGTTCTTCAAGGCCGACGGGACGAAGATCGGTTCGCTGGTCGGCTATTACGATGGTCCGGGTTTCCTCAAAGAAGCGGAGGACCTCGTGAAGGGCATTACGCCGCTCGATCGGCTGAAGATGCAGATCGAGGAATCTCCCGAAGACCCGATGCTGCGACACCAGCTCGGCAATGCGCTTGCGCAGGAAGGGAAATTTGAAGAAGCCCTGAAGGAGTTTCTCTGGTGTCTCGATGAAGGTGCGAAAAAGAATCCGGACTACGCCGGCATTCGCGGGGCCTACCTGATTCCCGGTATTTACCAGCTTGGCAGCGTACATCCGCCGGCGCGCGCGGCGCTCGAAGAACGACGCACCGCAGCGGAGAAGGCCGTGCGCGCAGGGGAGTCGGAATACTGGGTCGTCACAGACGTGGTCGCGATCAATCGCGCATTCGAAGAACAGGATCGCGTTCTGAAGATTTACGACGAATTGCTCCCAAAGCAGAACACGCCGAAGGAGACGCTCGCCACGTTGCGCGGGGCGCTGTTTGAAACGCTGCTGAAAGCAAAGCGCTACGAAGAACTGGTGCGAGACGAACTGCCGGCGCAGTTTGAGATTGCGATTGCGAATCTCCAGCAACTTGAGAAGCAATATCAGAACAATCCGCGCAGCCCGGTTGCGTTCGCCAAGCGGCAGGCCCTGCACGAAGGGGCGCAATTTACAGAAGCCGCGGCGGGCGCGGGCAATGTCGACGACGCGCTGCTATTGGCGAAGCGAACTCTGGACCTCGAATCGAGCACCGCAACCCACCAGATGCTGCGTCAGGCCGCGGAGCGGGCCGGCAATGCCGAGTTTCACGACAAGCTCACGGCACTGCTGAACGAAACGCCAAAATCGTCGTAGCGAAGGCATGCATGAGGAAAGAAAGCACATGGGTCGTGCCGTGTTTAGCCAGCCGTGCCTTGTACGGGCGCGGCGCTCATACCCCCCGGTCATGAACTTGCGCTCCTGCGAAGTGCTTTCGCGGGTGGTGGTCGTTCTTGACAGGCGTTGGCGGCGTTCGTAGCTTCGCATGTTGTGCAGTGCCGGGAGCAACGGATCATGGAAGTGCGGATGGATTTAGCGCAAATCGTCGTTTCGGAGACCCGAGACGCGCAGTTGATCGTGTTGCGCGAACGCGACGGCAATCGGCTGCTCCGCATCCACATCGGCTTGCCCGAAGTGCTCGCGGTGAACCGGCGCGTGAAAGGTGAACCGCGACAGCGACCCATGACGCACGATCTGCTCGGCGACGTGATTCAGGCGATGAATGCGGAATTGGAAAAAATCGTCATCAGCGATCTGCAGGACCACACGTTCTATGCCCAGCTCGTGATCCGGCACATGGGCGAGCTGATCGAAGTGGACAGTCGTCCGTCCGACGCGATCGCGCTCGGCGTTGCAAACGAAGTGCCGATCTACTGCGAAGAAACGGTGCTGGAACAGGCCGGCGAAACGCTCTAACGCCCCGCGACGCCGCTTTTCCCCGTGTTTCCCGCCGCGCGGCGCGGCCGATCCTTCCCGAATCCGCTCGAATCAGCTAGATTCTTCGTTTCGGCAAAGAAACCGCAATTCAAACGCGATGAAGGAAGCTCAAAAATGGCGAACACCCGAACCGAACGCGATTCCATGGGGGAGATGGAAGTCCCGGCCGATGCCTTGTACGGCGCGAGCACGCAACGCGCCGTCCTCAATTTTCCGATCAGCGGGCTCCGCTTCGGGCGGATCTTCATACATGCGATGGGGTTGACGAAGTATGCCTGCGCGATGGCGAACGAATCGCTCGGCAAACTCGATGCCAAAGTCGCGAGCGCCATCAAGCAGGCTGCGCGAGAAGTTGCCGACGGCAAACACGATGACGCATTCGTTGTCGACATTTATCAGACCGGATCCGGCACCAGCACCAACATGAACGCGAACGAGGTGATCGCGAACCGCGCCATGCAGATCGCCGGCGATAAGCTCGACACCCGGATTCACCCCAACGATCACGTAAACATGGGACAGTCGTCCAACGACGTGATTCCCACCGTCGCGCACGTCGCGGTCACCGAAGCGCTGCATCACGAACTGATGCCGCATCTGCACCGGCTTCACAAAGCGTTGAAGGCCAAGTCACAGGAGTTCGCGAACATCGTGAAGATGGGCCGCACGCACCTGATGGACGCGACGCCAATCATGCTCGGCCAGCAATTCTCCGGCTACGCCAGCCAGATCAGTCACGCCGATCGGCGCGTGCTGAACTGCGTGATCAAGCTGCGCGAATTGCCGATCGGCGGCACGGCTGTCGGAACGGGAATCAATACCCATCCCGAGTTTGCCAAACGGGTGTGCGAAATTCTCAATCACGAAACGAATGAATCGTTTCACGAGGCACCGAATCACTTTGAGGCGCAGGCCGCAAACGACGCGATGGTGGAAGTCGCCGCGGTACTGAAAACCGTCGCGATCAGCATCGCGAAGATTGCGAACGATGTCCGGATGTTGGCGAGCGGACCGCGCAGCGGTCTCGGTGAAATCAATTTGCCGGAGATTCAGCCCGGCAGCTCGATTATGCCGGGAAAAGTCAACCCGGTGATTTGCGAGTCGGTCATTCAGGTCGCGGCGCAGGTCGTCGGCTGCGATGCAACGGTCTCATTCGCCGGCGCAATGTTGAGCAATTTCGAACTGCATACGGGCCATCCGGTGATCGCCCGCAACATCCTGGAAGCGGTTCGCATCCTCGGTAACGCCTGCGATGCTTTCGTCGACAAATGCATCACGGGCATGACCGCAAATGAACAGCGTTGCGGCGAACTGGTGGAGCGATCGCTTGCGATGTGTACCAGCCTGGCGCCGGAGATTGGCTACGATGCTGCCGCCGACATCGCGAAAGAAGCATTCAAAAGCGGCAAGTCGGTTCGCGAAGTCGCGAAAGCGAAGAAACTTATGGATGACAAGAAGCTTGAGGAACTGCTCGACGCGAAGCGCATGACGACGCCGAGCTAGCTGCGTCGATGCCAAAGCGTCTCGGTACTTATTCCACCCCTCGCCTGCGCGAGGGGTTTTTTCTTATGAAAGTGCCGTCGGTATCTGCACGAGGTTCGTCCGCTCCAATACCCAGAACGCCGCGAGCAGTGCGATCGCGATCGAGAGCGGAATCGTGATGACCTTGCGATACCACGACTTGTTGCGAAACCAGCCGACCAGCAGCAACGCCGCAAAAACGACGGTCAATTGCCCAAGCTCCACACCGATGTTGAACCCCGCAAGTGCGGTCGGGTAGCGCCCTGCCGACATGCCGAGTTCGCTCAATACGCCGGCGAATCCCAGGCCGTGCAGCAAGCCGAACGCAAACACAATTGCGGGACGCCACCACTTGAGCTCGCGCGTGAAAATGTTCTCGACTGCGACATAGACAATCGAGAGCGCAATGAGCGGCTCGACGATATTCGGCGATACCGACACCACGCCGGTCATGGACAGCGCGAGGGTAAGGGTGTGCGCGAGCGTGAATGCAGTGATCTGCCAAAGTAGCGGTCGCAACCGCGCGCTCAGCAGAAACAGACCTAGAACAAACAGAATATGGTCGAGCCCTTTCGGGATGATGTGTTCAAATCCGAGGAAGAGATAGCGCCCAAAGACCGCGCCGTGATCTTCAACAGGCAACTCGCCAAACACAAAGTCCGGTGAATCCTCCCCCGCCGTGAGGGAATGTTTCACGCCGCGCCCGGTGGCTTCCTCAAATATCGTCAGTTCAATGTCCGGCAGGCCGCGCGAGCCGCTGAAGCTGAAGGATTGTGCATCTGCCGGAATCGCACCCGACAGCCGTGCGACGGTGCCGAAAAAAGTCGGCGGTTCGTCGGGGCGCTGCGGCGCGGGCGGAAAACTCACGGCGAAGTCCGCTTTCTCGTTGTCGAATCGCACACGTAAACGGCGCAACAGCGTATTGATCGCCTGCTGGCGCATTTTCTCCTGAATCTCCGGCGACATCGTGCGCAGCAGCGGCACCATCTGCTCTTCCGGCGTCGAGGACGGAACGCCGAGCGCCAACGCGTCCACGTCGAGCTTCATGTCGATGACGAACGTGCCGTCCGCCTTTAACAGCGCCGTCGTTTGCGTGATCGTGAAATCGTGGGCGTGCGCGACAGCGGTAAGCCCCAATACGATGAGTAACTGGATTGTGCGCATCGTGGAATCATAGCAAGCGAGCGCGAGCGTCCCATCGCCAAACACAAAATGGACAATTTCCCAAGATTTTGGTGAAACATCTTTTCATCGTGATTCCGCGGAAACTACACTTGCCTGTTCAGATCGAACGATCCTGCGCGTGTAGGTAGATGAAATCGGCATGTCAGAGAACGCCGCGCCGTCCAACAAGCTGAAGATTCGCTGTCGCTGCGGCGCGCGGATGGCATTGCCGCGTGCGGCGGCGGGACGCACAGTGAAGTGCCCGAAATGTGCGACGAAGCTGCGCGTGCCTGCCCCCCATGAAGTTGCGCCGCAACCCGCGCTCGCTCCCGATTCGGCGAAAGCCGAGCGGATCGTCGTCGCGTGTGCCTGCGGTGCCAAACTTCGGGTGGGTGCGGATGCTGCCGGCAAGAAAGCCCGCTGTCCGAAATGCGGCGCGGCGCACGTGGTGCGCGCACCCGCGCAGGCCTCCGTGGAAGCAATCGCCGCCCCCGCGCTCATCGAGCCGGAACCAACCGCCGACGAGGATTTTTACAGCTTCGCGCGCAGCGATGAAGCGGAGCGCGGCGAAGCCATCGAAGTTCCAAAGCCAGCTTCGATTGAAGAATATGACGAGCGCGCGGCACAGACGTGCCCGGCGTGCGCGAAAGCGCTGCCGCCTAGCGCGAAAATTTGCGTGGCCTGCGGCATCGACATCAAAACCGGACGCGGCATTCTGATGGTCGATGACGCGCATCTCGATGCGGTCTATGAGCGTACCGAAGCGACGATTCGCGTCGTGAGCTGGCTGATCTGGGTTTCATTGATTCCGATCCCGATCGGCTCGGAGGCTTTTGGCACCTATAAGCCGTGGGTGGTGCGGGGCATCGCGTTGTTTACCACATTGGTGAGCATCTGGTTTTTCGTCGTGCAGTGGGATGATCCGCACGCGTTTCATCATCTGCAACAATGGGACGGCGATTGTCCGATCACGGTCGCGGAAGTGCTGGCGCTTTCCGGGTACACCGAAACGGAATTGTTAACTTCGGAGCGCGAGGAAATTGAGTCGTACATCGCGACGATGCCGCAAGGCGAGTTCCGCTGGTATCAGCCGTTTACCGCTGCGCTGCTGCATGGTGATATTTTTCACCTGCTGGGCAATCTCATTTTCCTGTTCGCGTTTGGTGCGGCGGTGAATAAGGCGCTGGGACCGTGGTGGACAATCGGGCTGTATCCGCTGTTTGCGCTGGCGGCGGGGCTATCGGAACATGCGGCCCGCGCAGACGGCTATCTGCATCCGTCGCTGGGCGCGTCGGGTGCGATTTACGGCATGGCGGGTTTGTATGTCGTCCTGTTTCCGATCAGCAAAGTGCACATGGTCGCGTGGATTCGCTGGGGTCTCATCGGCGGGTTCCATTTGTCGATGAAAATCTGGGCGATGCGCGGCTTCTGGTTCTTGTTTTTCATGATCGCGTGGGATGCGTTTGATACGATTCGCGGGGCCCAGGACAACGTTGCGCACTGGGCACATCTCGGCGGATTTATGGCAGGATTCGCGACGGGTTTGCTTTTGCTGCTTTCGCGGCTCGTCAACGGTCGCGGCACGGACATTATTTCCGTGACGCTGGGCCGACATGCGTGGAAAATTCTCGGCAAGCCGAAACAGGTGGCGGCGTAGCGCGGGAAAATCGGCGCGAAAGATTTTGTGGTGGGTTTCGCTGCGCTCTACCCACCCCCCTCATGACTACCCGCATGCGAATCTTCGGCTCGAAAAACCGATCTCGGCAACCCTCGACCCTAATACCCTCAACTCTTATAAATATCCATGATTTTGTGCAGCATCGAAATGGCTTCCGCCTTCGGACGCTGAAACGCATTTCGGCCGATGATGCTGCCGAAGCCGCCGCCGTCGCGAATCGCTTTGGCATCTTCGTATACCGAGTCCTCGCCCTTCTTCGCACCGCCACTGAAGATGACTACGCGCCGACCATCGAAGGTGCTCTGCACGACGTGCTTAACGCGTTCGGCCTGCGTGCCGATCGCGATTTTTTCGGAGTCATACAGCTTCTTTGCCTCCGACTGCTCGATGTGCTCTGTCGGCAATTTCACTTTGATGAAATGAGCGCCGAGCAGCGTCGCAATGTGTGCGGCGTAGCAGCAGACGTCGATCGCGGTTTCGCCGTCTTTGCTCAGGCCGCTGCCGCGCGGGTAACTCCAGATCACCACCGCAAGGCCGGCTGACTTTGCCTCCTCGGACAGCGCATTGATTTGCTCAAATTGTCCTTGTGCGAACGACGAGCCGGGATAGATCGTGAAGCCGATCGCGGCGCACCCGAGACGCAGCGCGTGATCAATGGACGCGGTGATGGCCTGATTGGGATCGTTGCTTTTGTGAAGGGAATCGTTGTTGTTGATCTTGAGGATCAGCGGAATCTCTCCCGCGAAGGTCCGCGCGCCCGCTTCGAGCGAGCCCAGCGGGGCCGCGTATGCATTGCAGCCGGATTCGATCGCGAGTTCGAAGTGGTAATGCGGGTTATAGGCAGCCGGATTGGGCGCGAAGCTGCGTACCGGCCCGTGCTCAAAGCCCTGGTCGACCGGCAGAATGACCATCTTGCCCGTATCGGCGAGTCTCCCAGTACCGAGGATTCGGCGGATATTCGCCAGCGTCCCGGCATTGTCCGCTTCATACCAACTCAAAATCTGCTTTACGCGATCGTTCATCATGGCGCGACTCCTTGCTTGGCCGACGTTCTCAATGCCGCGCCCACGGGGCCGGCTGCATTTCGCGAGATTTGAAATCGTTATCTTTGCCGAGCGCGGACGAGGAGGCAAATGCCGCGCCGACAGGAAGCCCCCACAATGTTCAATTATCGACCAAATTCGCTCACGACCACGACAAGCGCTGCCTGCCCCCTGCTGCAATTATGGATTCTTAACCTACTGCAAACGTCTTTTTCGCTCGAGCGTGTTATATTGGCGGGGATGAGAACTTCACGACGCACTTTCCTCCAGTCTTCACTTGCCGTTGCCGTCGGCTTTCGGGGCCTTCATCGACTGTTCGCTGATTCGAACGTGTTGTCGGCAGACGCGGAACAGCGAATCAGCCCCGGCTACGGTCCCCTGATCTCCGACCCGAACGGTCAGCTCGATCTACCCAAAGGGTTCCGCTATACCCTATTTTCCACGCAGCGCACCAAAATGGACGACGGCTTTCTCGTCCCCGGCAAGCACGACGGAATGGGGTCGTTCCCGGGGCCGGACGGAACCACCCTCCTCATCCGCAATCATGAAATGATGCCGGATTGGACCGCGATCGGCGGTTTTGGAACGGAAAACGAGCTCTTTAAGGACGT
Source organism: Phycisphaerae bacterium (assembly GCA_050245935.1). Taxonomy (GTDB): domain Bacteria; phylum Planctomycetota; class Phycisphaerae; order UBA1845; family Fen-1342; genus JALHOX01. Next base: position 7,664 of record JBFWWY010000115.1, read on the forward strand.
GCCGCGCGAGTTCTTCTTCGATGCGGGACACGGTGTCAAGCCGTGTCTCGGTGCGACTACGACCCTGGTGTACAACACCAAAAAGCAAAAGCTCGAAAAGCACTTTCTCAGTCTCGCCGGTACGCAATTCAACTGCGCCGGCGGAACGACGCCGTGGGGAACGTGGATCACCTGCGAGGAGAATACAGACGTCGCCGGGGAACACTATGAACAGGATCACGGTTACCCATTCGAGGTGCCGGCCCGCGCGGACGGCGGCCTGACAAAACCGGTACCGATCAAAGCGATGGGGAGATTTCGCCGGGAAGCAATCGCAGTCGATCCGCGCACCGGCATCGTATATCAGACCGAGGACCTGAAAGACGGCATCATCACGCGGTTCATTCCAGATCGACCCGGCGAACTACTTGCCGGCGGGCGACTTCAGGCGCTCTGTATTGCGGACAAGACCCCGTGTGACATGCGAAACTGGACCGAAGACGAGGGGAAACCGATCCCCTGCGAAAACATCCCGGTCGGACAATCGCTCGCGACCCGCTGGATTGACCTCCACGATGTGGAAGCACCGAAAGACGATCTGCGTTATCGCGCCGCTGCCAACGGAGCCGCCGTCTTCGCACGCGCCGAAGGAATCTGGTACGGAAATGATGCCGTTTACATCGCGTGCACGAACGGCGGTAAAATCGGTGCGGGACAGATTTTCCGCTATTTGCCCAGTCACAAGGAAGGCACATCCAGCGAAGCGGATTCGCCGGGCAGACTGGAGC
>JBFWWY010000116.1:0-8363 GCA_050245935.1 Phycisphaerae bacterium
CGCGCAACATGTCCGTTCCGTCGCCGGGCTTGGTCATGTCGAGCCAGCGTGTGTAGTCGGCAAGTTCGGCCCCTGGCTTCTGGGCAAAGAGACTGTAGGCGATGCGGAGCGTCAGATGACCGTCGGCTTCCAGCTTTTTGATGACAGCGTAGTCTTCCGGATAATTCTGCCCGCCGCCGCCCGCGTCGGAAACGCTGGTGACGCCGAACCGGTTGAGTTCCCGCATAAAATGCCGGGAGGAATTGAGCTGATCTTCCGTCGAAAGCTTCGGCGCATTCGCGATCGTCGAATACAAGATGAGTGCATTGGGTTCCGCAATCAGCAGCCCGGTCGGATTGCCGCGCTGATCTTTCACAAACAAGCCGCCGGGCGGGTTCGGCGTTTTCTCATCGAGGCCCAGCGCGCGAATTGCGGCTTTGTTGAGCAAGGCGGAATCGTACAGATGCAGCACGAAGACGGGAGTATCCGGCGCGGCTTCATTCAGCTCCTGAATGGTCGGCATCCGGCCTTCGGCAAACTGAAATTCATTCCAACCCCCGATGACGCGAACCCATTGCGGCGGCGGCGTGCGTTGTGCCTGTTCCTTCAATTGACGCAACGCTTGTGCAATGGTCGGTACGCCGTCCCATCGCAGTTCCAGGTTGGAGAACAGCCCGGCGCGGATGACGTGCAGATGGGAATCGTTCAACCCCGGGATCACGCGACGATTGCCGAGGTCGATTCTTTGCGTCTGCTGATCCGCGAGATGCAGTATTTCGTCGTCGGTGCCGATGGCGCGGATGCGTCCATCGTGGATCGCGAGCGCGGAGACCTCCGGCTGGGCGCGATCCTGTGTCGTGATTTTACCTCGGTACAAAATCGTATCGATTGGCATGATAACTTCCTTGGGCGCACCCCGCGCGACGCCGATCGACAGCGCCGCGCCCGCGGCGGCTGTTGTTTGGACAAACTCTCGTCGCGTCCACGTACGATTCGGCATAGCTATCCTGTGCTCCGGGCATGCAGCCAGCCGTGAAACAAACGCGTCAGGATCGGCATCAATCCCCACGTCAAGGTGATGACGACGGCAGCGATGATCAGTGCGGATCGCGCCAGCCAGTGCGTTGCCGACAAGTGCGGCGACAGGATCGTCGTCCAGAACAACACCGCCGGGAGCACGCCGAGAAACGTCACGATCGCCATTTTCCAGCGCGGCGGCATAGCGCCGCGTCCGTGTCGAAAAAACGCTTCCAGTCCGGTCAGCCGCCGCCGCGTGTAATTGCCGGCCACAAGCGGCTCGACCTCGCGCTGCCACTCTGCGAAAAGCTCGGTCGCATAGAATGCTTCGGCCGCTGCCTCGTCACGAAACGAGCGCAGAATGCCGAACTCGCGACTGGCGGATCCGGGTGGAGGCCTGAGGATGTGCACGCCCGTAACGCCCTCGGCGGACATTGATCTCCGCACGAACTGCAGCAGCTTTTCGTGGAATTGTTCCTCCGCGCCCGGCAAGACCGTTCGCGTGATTGCCACATGCACGTCGCCCATCGCCTGCTCCCCGTTCACGCTACCGCTGCGCCTTTCGGGCGGCGGGTGCTTTGTGAACCATCGTGTACGCATACTCGATTCCGGAACCGTAGGCACCGCCGTGTTCGCGGAATAAATTCATCAATGCATCGTAATGTTCGCGGTTTTTCCAGTCGCGCTGAAACTCGAGGACGGTAGCGATTGTCGTCATGCGCACGGCACCCGCCTGAACCATCCGAGACAGCGCCGCATCGTGAGCGGCCTGTGAGGTACCGCCGCATGCGTCTTCCACGACGTAGACGTTGTATCCCGCGTCGAGCATGTGCAGCGTTGGCCACGCGATACAGACTTCCGTCCACAGTCCGGAGAGGATGATGTTCTTCCGGCCGGTTTTTTTCACAGCGTCGCGAAACGCCGGCGTGTCCCAGGAATTCATCCCCGTCCGCTCAATCGGCTGCTGCTCGGGAAACACATCCAGCAATTGCGGCCACATCGCGCCGCTGAACGATTCTGTTTCAACAGTCGTCAAGATGGTGGGAACCCCGAATTCCCGCGCGCCGCGCCCCAGCAGCAGGACATTGTTGATCAGTTGCTGCCGATCCATCTGGCTGCCCACGCCGAAAAGCATCTGCGGCTGATGGTCGATGAAGACCAGTGCGCAATTCTCTGCCGTCAGCAGTCCGCCGTCCGTATGAGGAAGAATGTTTGCCATGTTTTACCCTCGTGATGTCTTCGTTTCGTCCATACCGTTCCGATGCCGGGTAAGGTAATCAGGGTGCGAGAACCACGACAAGTAGGTACATTTTGGTGCCTGAGGAGGAATTTATATATGCCTGCCCGGAAACCACTGTCCGGTCCCTGTGCGCTGGATCGTGCTTTGGCAGTATTCGCGAGCAAGTGGAAACCCGCGCTGCTTTATCATCTGTACGAACACCCGCGCCTGCGTCACGGTGAACTGCGTCGGCTCATTCCGGAAGTGTCGCAGCGCGTCATGACGCAGCAACTCCGGGAAATGGAACGTGACGGACTGGTGCGTCGCGAAGTATTCTCAGAAATGCCGCCGCGCGTGGAATATGCGGCGACCGCGCTGGCGCATACGGTGCGGCCCCTGTTTGTCGCCATCGAAAAATGGGGAACGGCGAATATGCCCGATGTGGAAGCCGCCCGGCGTCAGCACCAGGACACCGCCGAATCGGCGCTGTAATCGGAGACCACATCATTCTGCACGGCGGGCTTTTGCCCGCACTTTCTTTTCGCGCGGGGTCGTCGCGTTCGGCATTTACCGAATGCTCAGGCAACTTGCGCGACGCCAACACAGCCTACAGTCGCTTGCACAGGTAGCCCAACGGAAAAACGCAAAAAGGGCGGGTTGAAAACCCGCCCCACGTCAGAAGTCTGCAACAGTGCGCTGCAAAATCGTTTCCAGTCCCGACGCTTATACTGCCGCGCCCGCCGCACTCTTGAGCGCCGCGGCCTTGTCGGTCAGTTCCCAGGTAAATCCTTCACCGGTGCGGCCGAAGTGGCCGTGTCGGGCGGTGGGGCGGTAGATCGGGCGACGGAGTTTCAAGTGCTCAATGATGCCGCGCGGGGTCAGCAGAAAATTGTCGCGCACCAGCGCGCTGATGGCACATTCATCCATCTGGCCGGTGCCTTGCGTATCGACCAACACGCTCGTCGGCTCTGCAACACCGATCGCGTATGACAACTGCACCTCGCACACTTCCGCCAGCTCCGCGGCGACGATGTTCTTCGCGATATAACGCGCCATGTACGCCGCCGAACGGTCGACTTTTGTTGGATCCTTGCCGGAGAACGCACCGCCGCCGTGCCGGCCGCGTCCGCCGTAGGTGTCGACGATGATCTTGCGACCGGTGAGGCCGACGTCGCCATGCGGGCCGCCGATTTCAAAGCGGCCGGTCGGGTTGACGTGAACTTTGATATCGTCGTTCCACCATTTCCCGAGAACGGGCTTCAAAATGTGCTGTATGACTTCTTTTTTCAGTTCGGCCTGCTTGTCGTTCCAGCTCTTGTCGTGCTGACTGGAGAGAACGACGGTGTCCACGCGCGTCGGCGTCAGACCGTCGTACTCGACCGTGACCTGACTCTTCGCGTCGGGACGCAACCCCTTGATCGCACCGGATCGACGCACTTCCGCGTGCTTCTCCACCATGCGGTGCGCCAGCTGAATCGGCAGCGGCATCAGTTCCGGCGTTTCGCGGCACGCAAAACCGAACATCATGCCCTGATCGCCGGCGCCTTCGCGGTCGACGCCCATGGCAATATCCGGGGATTGTTTCTTGATCGACGACAGCACCGCGCACGACTCGTAATCAAATGCCATGTCGCCGGAGATGTAGCCGATTTCCTGAATCGTCTCGCGAACGATATCGGGAATCTCGACATATGCTTCGGTGGTGACTTCACCGGCGACGATGACCATGCCGGTGGAAACCATGGTCTCACACGCGACGCGCGACTTGGGGTCTTGCGCAAGCATTGCATCGAGAACGGCGTCCGAAATCTGGTCAGCGACCTTATCGGGATGACCCATGCTGACGGACTCGGACGTGAATAAATGATTCTTGGACTGACTCAACGCTTTGCTCCCTGCGATCTCGAAAAGGGGTTTGCCTGAGTCGCTTCCCACTCGCGGCGCGAAGCGACAATGCCGAACCTCATACGATAGCAGGAACGGACGAAATGCTCAATTTTCACCGGATTCGCGGCGGCTCGGCTCAAAAAAATAGATCGCGGTCGCCGCGATGATGGTGCCGATCATATTCGATACAAGATCCCAGCCGGTGTTCTGGTAACCGCCTACATTTGTGTCGGGCATGAGGAGCGTCGCGGCAAACTCGACGACCTCGTTTGCGGCGCCAAACCCCATTCCCGCTGCGGCACAAAGGACCATACGTCCGAAGGTCGGGCGGACCGGCGCTGTCGTGCCGCCGACACGCCGGAAGGACGCGCACATTCCCTGCCAGCACAGCCAGGTCGTGACACCGAACCCGAACGCATGGACCACCTGATCGTACTTCAGCATCCCGGGAATCAGCCACCAGCTATAGAGGACACGCTTGTCGCCGCTGATCGGCCAGCTTTCCGGCACGGGGACCAGTCCGCCGGCCATATGGAGCAATCCCCAGATGCTCAGACACCACAGCAACGGTAGCGAAAGATTCGCAATGCGGTGGATCAGCGTGATTGCGGCGACCAGGATGGCCATGACGACCAGGTAGAAAACGAACTCCGAATTGCCCTTCGCAATCGCGGCGATCGTCGCAGTCAGAAGATACGCGCCTGTGAAGCTGAACAACGGGATCAGACGCTTCGTGGATCGATTCAATGGAATGACTCCGCGCCAGAAACGGAAGTAAACGGCGGGCGAAAGCATAGTCGAACGTTCTGCGTGCGACGAGTCGGCATTTTGCTGAAAATCCGCGTGCGGAAACTTGACGCAAAGTGTCGAAGTGTAGAATCTTACGCCTAAACCTGCCGGTTACATATCCAGCGCTGACGAAAGGAGTTGTTCTTGGGCAAGTCCGTTGACTGGTTCTATCATCGCACCGGCTGAATCGCCTGCACGAAAGCGCAGGAGTTTCTTGCGTCTGCCGGAATTGACGTCGCACATCGCGAATCTGCAAGTAAAAAACTCGGAGAAGAAAAAGCGCTCCAGCTCGCGCCGCGCGCCGGAAAAATCTATGTCGCGCGCGGAGCGGATGTGGTCGAATACGACGCCCGGCGAAATCCGCCGGTGGTTGATGAGCTTCTGGCCGCCATGCTGGGGCCGACAGGAAATCTCCGCGCGCCGACGCTGGTCGTGGGGAAAACATTGATCGTCGGCTTCAACGAAGAGTTGTATCGACGGGTGTTCGGCCAGGAGGATGAAGATTAAGAACTCGGCTACCGGCGCCTACAGCAAAAGCAGCCCGTTCTGCACGGACATGTAAAACGTCCAGTACGCTGCGAGGCAGCCGTGGGTGCCGGCGAGAAAATAGGCACCCCATGTAGAAAGCCGGTTCTGGCGGGTCAGGATCAGAAGACTGGTGCCGATCGCGAGAAGCCCGAATTTATACGCCGCAAGCGAATGAAGCGGTCGATCCAGCAGTTGCGCGGCCAGCGGATTCAGTTCCAGGAATTCCGGGCGCTTTGCCGTGTCCCACGTCAGCAACAGATCTACCGCACCGACCACCCACACGATCACCAGGGCCGTGACCAGCCGGCGTTCCGCCCGCATGAAATGGACAAGCGCTGCAAGATGGCTGCGCGTGAATGCTGTCATGGCCAGACCTTTACATTTTCCCAGAGTAGACGATAGGCATCCGCCGGGCCGTTGGCCACGTGCGCTGCAAGGCCCGTATGGGCTGCGCTTGCCGATCTTGTTGCGCCGTCGGATCGCGGGTCGGTTTCGACAGTGCGATCAATCGTGCATTCGCAACTTGATGTGCGACGGAATAAGGACCTGATCAACGAAAGGTTGCATCAAGGCTGAGAGATTTCATCGACGGAATCGGCAGCAGGGTTGATCCGCCCGCCGTGAATTGCGCGAAATGTGAAGGGAAGAAGCTGTGCTCGGGGCGGCTTTTGTTCGCGCTGCCTGGCCGCACGGCCATTCGGGGTTGGCAGACTATCGCATCTCGATCTGCATGGCGTCCGCGAGGGGCTTGAGCGACTCGTGGAGGTCCGCGAAGGCATCGAAGTCCAGCGATTGCGCGCCATCGGATTTTGCACGCCCGGGTTCGGGGTGCATCTCGATGATAAGACCATCCGCGCCGGCCGCCAACGAAGCGCGCGCCATCGCCGGTACGAATTCAGCGACTCCGGTTCCGTGGCTCGGGTCGGAGAGCACGGGGAGATGTGTCTGCTGTTTCGCGACCGGAATGACGGAGAGATCGAGTGTATTGCGGGTATGATCGCTGAACGTGCGCACGCCGCGTTCGCACAGCGCGATCTTGCGATTTCCGCCGGAGGCGATGTACTCTGCGGCCATCAGCCATTCCATCAGCGTCGCCGACATGCCGCGTTTCAGAAGTACGGGTTTTTTCGCACGGCCCAATCGCCGAAGCAGCGAATAGTTCTGCATGTTTCGTGTGCCGAGCTGGAGCATGTCCGCGGCCGCCTCGGTGTCGTCCGCCGATTCGACGTCGATCACTTCCGTCACGATGCCGATGCCGGTTTTTTCACGCGCTTGCACGAGGAGATCGAGACCTTCGCGCCCCAGTCCTTGAAAACTGTACGGGCTGGTGCGCGGCTTGAACGCGCCGCCGCGCATGAGTCGTACGCCGCGGTTCATGAGGTAGTCGGCGCAACGAAAAATCATGTCCTCATTCTCGACGGAGCATGGCCCGGCGATCATCGTGATTCCGCCGGGACCGATGGTGGTACTCGCGACGGCAAAACTCGTCGGTTCGGGGTGCGTTTCGCGCGAGACGAGCTTGTGCGGAACTGTGACGCGAATGACGTCCGCTACGCCTGGCAGCAACCGCAAGGAGTCGCGGCCTTCGGAACCGGAATTGCCCGTGATGCCGATTGCCGTTCGGGTCGGACCGGGGATCGGGTGCGGCTGATATCCCAGCTCGCGGATTCGGGATTCGACCGCAGATATCTGCTCTGCGGTCGCTTGCGCATGCATGACAACTAACATGTACATTCCTTCAAACGTCGTCGACCGAAACGCTCGTGCAAGCCGATCCTATCGGAATGCGAGGGTCGGAGTCGCGCAAGATACAAGAAAAGACGAGCGCGGACGAATCCGCGCTCGTCGAATGACTATTCCCGAAAAGACCCCAATATCCAACGGTGCGGGGCGCGCATCGCAAGCCGACTAATGCGGGAGTTCGGCATTGGAAGCGCCGTCGATGATGTACACCGCACCGCGGTTGTTGAATCCAGGGCTGCCGATGACAACATCCGATCTGCCGTTATTCGTCGCATCGCCGGAAGACAACGAATACCCGAAAAGCTGCGCCCGCGGCACGGTGCCCCCGGTTCCGTCGGTCCCAACCGTCGCGCTCGACGGGAACAGCTCGAATGCCTGAAACGCGCAAGAGTCGCTGGTGAGTTCGACTTCACCCTCGGGCCGCAAACCGCCATAGACAAACCAGGCGGAGCCGCGATTGCTCCCGGTCCCCGGTGCGCCGATGATCAGATCGATTTTCTGGTCGCCGTCGAAGTCGCTGGCGATTGTGAGCGCGAAGCCCAGTTGGTCGCCTTCGTGTTGACCGCTGAGAATCGCGCCCGGCAACGACGGCGTTCCCAGATCCGCGATCGACACCACGTCAGGCAGGTCCGGGTTGGCTATGTTGTAAATGATATAGGTCGCGCCGGCACCGCCATTCGCGCCCGGCGCTCCCACGATCAGGTCCGTTTTTCCATCACAATCGAAATCAGCACATTCAATGGCATGTCCAAATGCGTCGCCGGACGAGGCACCGATGAACGTGCGCCGGCGCAGCGTCTCTTTCCCGCCGAGCAATGATTTATCTTCGCCATCGAAACTGGGATCGCCGTATACGAGATGGACGCAGCCTGCGAGCTCGTATCCTCCGCCGAGCGGTCCTGGTTCGCCGATTGCGATTTCGCTGCGACCGTCGCCATCCGTGTCGGGGCAGGACGCGATCTCGCTGCCGAATTGCCCGTTGATTCGCGTGCCGAAGAGCTGATATCCGCGCGCGGCAAGACTTCCGGACGGATGAGGCGCTCCACCGGCGAGAACGGTCACCACGCCGATGCCGCCCGGATGCGCCGCACCGAAGGCAAAATCGGGAATCTGATCGCCGCCGACGTCGCGCAGACCTGCGACGTCTTTGCCGGCGAAGTCCTCAAGTTCTCCCTCAAAGTAGGAGATCGGAAGAGCGTCG
>JBFWWY010000117.1:0-8303 GCA_050245935.1 Phycisphaerae bacterium
CGAGCGATCCGTTGCCGATTCTGGAGGACCAGTGGGAGGTCAATGAAGCGATCGATTTCGATCACGTTCGCAACCGCCTGAAAGTGATGGCGGGGCTGGACCCGATTGTTTATCACGAGCCGATGATGGGCACGACAAAATTGGATCAGTATTCCGCGGACGGCGCGACCGTGAATGCCTACGCCGTGCGTTTTGAATTTCGCGATGCCGACCGCTACAGCCAGATCGACATCCACTTTACGCCCGTCGGTTCGCGCCCCGCAGCGCCCCACCGCGCCGTGGACAATTAAAGCGAAGCGACGAAACCCGAGCCCCTCCCGCCAGGAATGGGGTGGCAACGGAAAGCTCTATTTTTACGCCACTGCCTCGAACAAGGCGGATTTCACATTCGTCATTCGTCATTCGTCATTCGTCATTCGTCATTCGTCATTCGTCATTTCATCCCGCTCCGGCAACACTTCGCAGCATCGTCATGCATAGCAGGCCCGCATACGTACCCAGCACATACCCCGCGACAGCCATCAGCGCCCCGACCGGTGCCAGCGCCGGGTGATACGCAGCCGCGACCACCGGCGCACTCGCAGCGCCGCCGATATTCGCCTGCGAACCGACTGCGACGAAGAAGATTGGCGCTTTGATCAGCCACGCCGTCCCAAGCATCACGACGATATGCACGCAAATCCAGATTGCGGCAACGACAATCAGGTTCAAATTCTCACCGATTGCGACAAAATTCGCGCTGGCGCCGATGCACGCGACCAGCAAGTAAATCATGACCGAGCCGATCTTGGATGCGCCAGCGCCCTCGAGATTCCGCAGCGGCGTAAACGACAGCAGGAGACCGATCGTCGTCAGCAGCAGGAACTTCCACGTCGTCGCGCCCAGTTGATCTGCGCAGAACCGCGCGATGCGATATTTTGCTCGCTGTAAGAATGGCAGCGACTCGTATACCGCCGGCGCGCTTTCGGTCGATTTATCGATTGCGCGGCCGACTTTGAAGGTGGACAGTGTTGTAAGTTCTTCCGCGGACAACTGTGTCGTTTGTGCTGCGACACTTCGCACTGTGCGATCGGCGGCTTTGTCCAGCGCTGCGCCACCCGCAAAACTCACCCACGCCACGCCAAAGCCGATCGCGAGAATGACGAGAAAATCCGCCAGCGTTGGAATGCGCGCCACCCGCTGCTGAAAATCCGCCAGTTTTGTTTCCAGCTCGCGAATCGCGCTCGCATTCGCGCCGGTAAACTTGTCAATCGCGTGCTGAAACGCAGCCCCCCACAGCAGCACCGCCATCCAGACATTTGCGACCGCGACGTCCGGGACGACCATCAGCGCCATCATCGGGTCGCTCGCGCCCGCGATGTCGCCGAGGGCAACGAAGTTGGCACCTCCGCCAATCCAGCTTCCAGCGAGCGCAGTCATTCCCTGCCAGAGATCAGGAGGAAGATTGTCCGCCCCGAATATCTTGATGCCCAGAAACAAAGCGAGCGGTCCGCCGAGGACGACGCCGAGCGTGCCCGCGAGCAACATGATGACAGCTTTGGGTCCGAGCCGGAGCAGGGCCTGTATATCCAGCGCGAGAATCAGCAACAGCAGCGCAACCGGCAACGCGTACGTCTTGATCCAGGAATACAGCGGCGATTCGTGCGGGATGATTCCCGCCGTCGCGAGCGCGGTCGGGACGAAATAACAAAAAATTAACATTGGCACGACGTGAAAGACTTTGCCGATTTTCGGGTGCTGGCCGATGCGGAACAGGATCGCGAGGACCACGAAGAATATCGCCAGAATTCCCGCCGGATTCTCGATGAACGCGGGCTTTTCGCTCACATTGGCGGCCGCCATCATGAAATTTTGCGTCAACATTGCAGGAATTTGTAGGCCAAACCGTCGCTTCGGTCCAATGTTCGTGTCCTACCAGCGCGGGCCCTCGTCGGTTTCCCGCCATCGAATCGTCGGATATGCTGCTCGATTCCAGCTTCGCGCGACCGTGCTGGGCGCGCGATGAAACTGCAACAATTGTGTAAAGGAAAGGCACAAATGCGTATTCGAAACTGGCTGCTCGTATCGGTCCTCGCATCGTGTGGGACGGTCGCGCTGACGGCCGCAACACTTCAGGAGGAACCTGTGAAATCATCTACCGAAGAAAAGAAAGACGCCGCGACGGACAAGCTGCATCCGCGCGTGACCATGAAAACATCGCTCGGCGATATCGTCATTGAACTCAACGCGGAAAAGGCCCCGCTCTCCACCGAGAACTTCCTGCTCTACGCCCGCGACGGTTTCTACAACGGCACGATCTTCCATCGCGTCATGAACAACTTCATGATCCAGGGCGGCGGATTTGATCCCCAGATGGACAAGAAGGAAGAAGGCATTCGCAAACCGATCGCAAACGAATGGAAGAACGGCCTGAAGAACAAGCGGGGTGCCATTGCGATGGCCCGGCTCGGCGGTCAGCCGGATTCGGCCACGGCGCAGTTTTTCATCAATGTCGTCGACAATGCTCCGCTGGATATGAATCGCGACGGTGCCGCGTACGCAGTCTTTGGCGAAGTGGTCGAAGGCATGGACGTCGTCGACAAGATTCGCAATGTAGAAGTTGTAAACCACCCGAAGTACCCGTCGCCGCAGCCGGTCGTGCCCAAAGAAACAATTGTGATCAAGGATGTTTCGCCTGCCGGTAATGTGGATTGGAAGGCGATCGAAACGGCGGCAAACGCCGCGCGCGAAAAGCAGGGCAGAGCCGCCGCCGAAGAAGCACAGGCCAAGGAGGACGAAATGAAGGAATTGAAGTCCAAGATAGAAGGCGAAGCCGGCGGGACGTTTCAGAAGACAAATTCAGGATTGATGTACCTCATCGAAAATGAGGGCAGTGGAACATCGCCGACAACGAAGAACCGCGTCAAGGTGAATTATCGCGGGACGCTCATGGACGGCACGCAATTTGACAGCTCCTACGATCGCGGTGAGCCGATCGAATTTCCGCTCGGCGGCGTCATCATGGGTTGGCAGGAAGGCGTAGCCATGATGAAACCCGGCGGCAAGGCGCACTTTATCATTCCGCCGGACCTCGCCTACGGCGAGCGCGGTGCACCCGGCGCGATCCCGCCAAATTCGACCTTGTATTTCCAGGTTGAACTGCTGGAAGTGAAGTAAAACGAGCGGCGCGAACAGATGAAATTGCGAGCGGCCCACGGGATCATTCGATCACGTGGGCCATTTCAATGGACAAGGTGCGTCGCTTGTTTCTACCGTCGTCGCAACAGCATCGGCAGGCCAACGAAGATCAGAAGAGAAAGCGTTCCCGGCTCTGGCACTTGAATGGCGAAGTACCCGTTGCCGAAATTCGTCGAACCGAATTCGTCGGTGAGGGTGACGTTCGTACCTCTTGCAAGGACGTAGGTGTCTTCGGCGAGATCTCCCAGACTGAGCGTAAACTCTTCTCCAGACAGCACGTTGAGACTACTGACGACCTGCGTTGGTGCGGTGGTGTTGGCCGCGTCCGCGAAAGCATCCAGCGTGAAAGCGCTATTCGGCAATCCGGTCCACACTTCCAGCAGATCGACGCTCATTGCGGTGTTTTCTCCCAAAGCGTTGAACATGCCAAGTTGCCAGGTGCCGCCTTCCTGAAATAGGTATTCCGAGTTCGTGAAACCGGCGAAATTCGAGGGGAGGACGACTCCGTCGGCATCTTTGGCCCGGGCGCTGCGAATGATCACGCCGCGCCGGCCGACTGCACCTGCGATTTTCACCAGATATGAATCCGACGTGCCTGCGGGAAGCAGTGGCCCGCCCGCAAAATTCAGCGTCGTGGTACCCAGACCGGCAACCATGTTGAACGCTTCGGAAGGAAACGCTTGCCGCGGCGGGGAAATGCCTTTGGTCTCAAGCGCCGGGGAAAAGTGCTGTACGTCGATTCCTGCGGCCTCCACGCCGCTTTTGTTTCCGACCCAGACCTGCTTGATCATTGCCGCGTACGAGTTTGAAACACTCGCGAAGAGCATGCAGAAAACAAACAGGACCGATGATTTGAGGTGGATCGCCTTCATGACTTACTCCTGCGTCCCGGCGTGGGACAGATTGAAATAACGAGCTGCATCCGAGGAGCACATTGCCCTCGTCACGCCCCAAACCACGGAGTAAATCCTGCGATGCCATCAATATTTTTTGCAAAAAAAAAAAAAACGGGCCTGCCGCAAAGCAAGCCCGCCCACCCACGGGGTGTCCACATTGATCGTTCGCTTCAGACTACGGACCAACCGGCACTGCTGCGCCGTTCAGGTTAAACGTGCCGCCGTCGTTGAACGCATCCGGACGAACCGGCGCGGTATTAATCGAGATCAGGATGTTGATCGCATTAATTGTTCCGGTCGCCGAATTCCAGATCCCACCGCCTTCGCTCGCCGCATCATTCTGCGTCACAACGCCGGTTTCATAGCTGACTTCGCCGGCACCGGTGACGTGGATGCCGCCCCCATTGCCCGGGTTGTCGCCGGTGCTGTTCATGTTGAGCGTGACGTCGGTCAGCGTGGTCATGCCGATGTTGGCCTCAATCCCGCCGCCGGCGCGACTCGCGGAATTTCCGTCCAATTCGGTCAGTCGAACCACCAGAGTCCCGTCGTTGTTCAGAATGCCACCGCCGGATCCTGACGTGCCGCTCGCCATATTTTCGTTGATGTTGCAGAACGCAACGGTCATCATCCCGCCGTCGTTGAACAGTCCGCCGCCGCCCTGATCCGCGTCATTGCCGCTCGCGGTGTTGTCGCTGATTTCGGTGCTGGTGATCGTCATGGTGCCGGCGGACGAATTCCACAATCCGCCGCCTTCCGCGTTGGCGGTGTTGCTTCGGATCTGCGAGAACAGAACCGTAACGTCGCCGTCGCCGGTGAGGTGCAGGCCGCCGCCGTTGCCGGGGCTGTTGCCCGTCGTGTTATTCGTGACAATCACGCGGTCCAGCGTTGTCGTGCCCGTCAGAGCTTCGACGCCGCCGCCCGCGCGCTGCGCGCTGTTTTCGCTGAGTGTGCTGTTTCGTACGATCAACGTGCCTGCATTGTTGAACACGCCACCGCCGGAACCGGCTTCCCCAGTCGCACTGTTACCTTGGATCGTGCAGCCTTCGAGAGTCAACATGCCGCCGTTATTAAATGCAGCGCCGCCGCCATCGTCGGCGGCCGGTCCGCTTGCCGTGTTGTCGGAAATTTCGCAATTCTGGACGAGCATTGTGCCGGCGGAGTTCCAGATTCCACCGCCTTCGCTCGTTGCTGTGTTATTGAGAATTGTGCAGGAACGAATCGTTACGTTTCCCTCACCAGTCAAATGAACGGCACCGCCGTTCCCGGGTGTTGGACCGGCATCGTTGTCGGTCAATGTACAGGCCGTGATGTTCGTTGTTCCGCCGCTGGCTTCAATGGCACCGCCGGCGCGCGTCGCCGTACTTTCGTTGATCGTCGTGCCTGACACATTCATCGTGCCGCCGTCATTAAAGAGCGCTCCGCCGGAAGCACCGTCGCCGATCGCGACGCAACTGGAGATCGTGCTGTTCAGCATGCTGAGAAAATTCGCATTTCGAACCGCGCCGCCGTTTCCGTCGGTTACGCGTCCGTTGCGCAGATTGATGTCGCTGATGGTGAGCTCGCCATCGGCGCGGACATCGAAGACGCGATCCAGGTTGTCCGCGTTGATGATGGAATTGCGTCCCAACAAGGTAATGGTGGAGGTGATGTCCAGATCACCGGTCACGCCGGCATCTTCGCCTGCACCCTCGCGCGTCAGCACGTATGTTTCGTTGTCCTGCAACCCGATGAGTTCGGTTCCACCGGCGGCATTTGCCTCCTGAATCGCGGCGCGCAAGGAGCAATTGCCGTCCGAATCCGCACAGAATCCGTCACCGGGATCCGCATCGACGGTGTCGGCGGTGGTGTTGACCACAAATGTTTCCGGCGGTTCGGGGACGACTTGCGGGCAGCCGACCTGTGCGAAGAGCAACACGGCGCCGCCCACAGTAAACAAACATTTTTTCACGAGAGTCTCCTTGTCGCGAGAGGGAGCGTACAAATGGCATGAACCTAAGCAGGAGTGCTACGGCAACACTGGGCCGTCGGACCGCGCGCGCACCCTTTGCTTCCACACTTGAACTGTAGAATGGAAACCTGACAGGCTGCTGAACGACAATTGAAATGTTCGTTGGAGGGCTGCATCCGCCGCAGCGATGTGAAGCCGTGCGCGGAGAAACGGAAATCGGGTGCTGAGGTTGATCAGGCGAGACCGGAAAGCGATTCCCGCAACAGGCGCCGAGCGCGCACCAGACGCGTCTCGACCGTCTCGATGGGCATTTCCATCAGTTCGCCGATTTGCGCGTAGGTCCAGCCTTCCAGATGACGAAGGGCGAAAGGTTCGCGATAGATGCGGGGCAGTGCTGCGATCGCGTCCATCAGAACATCATGCAGTTCGCGTCGCGCAAGTTTGTCGGCGGGAGCACTTTCGCTCCGCTTGGATTCGGGAACCTCGATCCACTCGCCGGTGGTCTGAAACCTGCGGGATCGACGTTTGTTCGCGATGCCGTAGTCAATCGCCGCATGACGCGCGATGGAATATAACCACGATCGCAAGCGCTTCGGATTTTCCAGTGTGCTGAGCCGTTGCCAGACCTGCGTCCAAACTTGCTGTGCGATGTCATCCACGTGTTCCGCACGACCGACGACGCCGAAGATGATGCTCCGCACCCACGATTCGTGTGCGCGAATAATCCGTTCGGCCGCGCTGCGATCCCCGCGGCGCGCCTCGGTCACATCTGCAAAAAGAGCGTCGGCGCTTTGCGCGAAGTCCATACGATGCGATCCTTTTACAAACGAGTTCGGTGTCGCCTTCTTCGCCGACAGTCTAAAGCGCCGGGTATCGGTTTCGCGCAGCGCTGACAATTCCTGACGGAAATCAACAGAGTTTGCGAACCGTACCCGTGATGCGTAGAGTGACGATCCCATCGCAGGTCATAGCCGTGGGAGCAGGGGATCAATTAGCGGGAAGGATCGTGAACTGTTATGCCGTTGCCGCGACTACTTCGACAATGTCTCAGTTTGCCCACCGCACCATTTCGGGAAGAGCATGTTCTTGCGTTCGTCCGCGCGACGTGCGAACCGCTTCGAAACGTGAAGATCGAAGAGGACCGCTGGGGCAATGTGATTGCGCACTACCGATCCGGGTCAGGGCAAAAACGACCGCCGCTGTTCGCTGCGCACACGGATCACCCGGGGTTCATTGTTCAGAAAGCGAACGGCGACGGGACATTCACGGCCGATTTTCGCGGCGGCGTGGAGCGATCCTTTTTCGACGGTGCCGCGGCACGGTTTTTTGTCGACGGCACCTGGCACACAACCCCGATCGTGAAAGTCGAAACCGTCGAGAAGGTTCGTCGCGGAAACCGGACCTACGTGCGACCCGGTGCCGTGCGGTTTGCTGCAAGCGATTCAATTCCATTGGAATCGATCGGCATGTGGGACTTGCCGGACCCGGTCGAGCGCGACGGCAACGTGCACGCCCGCGCCTGTGACGACTTGGCCGGGGTTGCGGCGTTGCTCGCGCTTTTGCAACGGACCGCTGACAAAGGACACAAGACGCAATTCAGTTGCCTTTTCTCACGCGGCGAGGAAGTGGGTTTCATTGGGGCGATTGGAGCCTGCAAAGCCAAGTCGCTGCCGCCGAATGCGTACGTCATTGTTGTCGAGACGAGCAGTGCGTTGCCTCATGTGAAAATTCAGGATGGACCGATCATTCGCGTAGGCGACAAATCCAGCGTCTTCAGTCCGGCCGTCACCGGCTTTTGTGAACGGATCGCGCAACAGCGCGCGAATCTCCGCAAATCTTTCCGATTTCAGCGGAAACTCATGGACGGCGGAACTTGTGAAGCAACGGCGTTCAATGCCTTGGGCTTCGAAGCGACGTGCATATGCTTGGCGCTGGGAAACTACCACAACATGAATCGCGCGACTGGCAAGATCGACAGCGAGTATGTGTCGATCGCTGATTGGCGTGCGATGGTGGATTTGTTCGAAGCGATTGTCGTCCACGCGGATCAATTTTCCGCGTCGACCGCGAAGGATGCGAGCTCGTACGATGCACTTTTCAAAAAATACCGCGGGCTGCTCTGATGCCGGAACCGGAAATGACGCGCGCGGACGAACTCTACTGCGATCAGCAGGGGCGCACGGTCTGGCTCACGTTGAATCGACCCGCTGTGCATAACGCATTGTCACGCAGCCTGCTAAAAAGCTTGCTTGCGCAATTGCGATCGGCACGAATGTCCGAAG
>JBFWWY010000118.1:0-8292 GCA_050245935.1 Phycisphaerae bacterium
CACGAGCGTCGGCATGACGCCGAACGTCGACAAATCGCCGCTGCCGCCGCACGCGTTACGCGCTGACACGGTCGTTCTCGACACGGTCTACACGCCGGAACAAACGCGGCTGCTGCAGGACGCATCCGTTGCAGGTTGCGTCACAGTCACCGGCGTTGAGATGTTCCTCCGTCAGGCGCGGGAGCAGATTCGGCTGTGGCATGGGCGGGAGGTGCCCTTGGACGACTTCACAACTAATTGACCACCGATTTCCCGTACTAAAGTGGGAGCCTGCGTCGAATCGAATTTCCCGGTTGCCAGAGGAAGCATGGGAGCCGAACTAACCCGAACATACGAGGAAGTTGGACTCCAACTACTGCGTCGTAAAATCAACTGACTTGAACAGCTGTAATTTGACTGCTTCGACCAATCCTCGCACTGACTGCACGTTTGGCTGCGATGTAAACATGGTATCGCTGCATCACTGAGGCGGTCAAAGCTTCTTCTGATAACGCAAAACGAATTTGGTCATTAGACCATTCGCGTGAACCACGAAGTGCCTGAACTCCCAATATCGTTTCAGTCAATGCCTGTTCAAACCAAGTCCTCACAGCGTCCTGCACGGTTGCAAATACAGAGTCACGATCCCCGATATCGTTCAAAATACGAGTGATCATGTCGACAAAAACGCGAAAGTCTCCATTAATCAGCAAGAGATTTTGTGGTTCGATAAATCTTGCGGCACGATCCGCAAGATCGTCTGGATCCCGTGTCCCTTCCGCAGCGGTGAGCCATTTGACTTCTGGAAACGGATCCGCGCGTACTTTCGATGCAGAAGTTCCAGACTTCTTCTCAAGTAACTTGAATACGCTGAGCGTTTTGTCGGTAGAGTCGCTCGGACGACTCTTTCCACGACTGGTTCCATTTCCCACACTTCTTTCTTGGGGCGTCGCTCGCGATAGATGAATCTCGTCGTCCGCCACGTGATACTGTCCGTTCTCTGTTGGTCGGTATCTGCTGAGTGAATACAAATCCATATACGCTTTAAGGCGATCGCGAATCGTAGTAGAGTGTCCTCCAGTCGATGCGTTAGCCGCTTTCTCGTTAATAAACTTGTCTAGCTCTTCCGGAAGCTTGCTCCGAAATTGTTCTGCCCAATCGGACCACGGTAGTTCATCGTTATCAATCAAGAGCCTCGTTCGGGCTGTATTCGTAATGATTCTATTTTGTTCAACTGATGGCTCGACGTAAATTACGACTTGCCGCATTCCAAATGTAATACCAAATTCCTGTAATCGAGCGCGCCCGCTACGACCGGATGAAAGCTCATAGAGCTCGTTTTTGTATAACGCTGCAACGTGTCCCGAAGAAGCGCAGTAGTTGTCATCTTGCGTCAGAGAATTGCTGTCTTCAAGAATCCACCAATGCGCGACCGCTTCATCCAGTTCAACACTCCCACGTGCTACGCATTTTCGATTGAGATAGGATTCCTGCCCTTCTAAGGTTCGAAACTTGTTTCGTTTCGAATCCGCCCGTGGATGCTTCCAGCCTTCGCGTGCTTTGACGGTCACATTCTTTGGAAATTTGAAATAGCGTGTATTTAGGAACTTGGCGATCCAGCGGGATGCTCCTGGCGTGTTCAAAGGCGGGTTCATTGTGTCGTCATCGACCGTAAACCCGTGAAGTGTGACCTTCGTCCCATGTTCGTTCACTATTTCAGGTTTCGCAGAATCGTCTAATTCTATCCACTCCTGAAATTCTCCGTCGACCTCGTTGCGAAGCAACCCATATACGCCATCTGGATTTCTCCAGAGCCATACTGCATTTCCCTGCCCCTTCACCCATGATGAATAAACAAGGCCAGCGGGATTTCTAGTTGCGGCTGCGATCTTCGCTCCAACTCCATAATTTCCCGAAAACGATTGTTGACTAGAAGAAGAAGAAAGGCCGTTAATATGCGCTAGCAACTCATGCGTTTCCATGCCAGCGCCATCGTCAACTATGCATAGTTTTTTGACACCGCTTTGTTCGAAGAGAGGCCAATCTACATCCCATAGTATCGTTCCTTGTTTTCCAGATCGTCCGATAGCTTCGATCGAATTCTGGGTTAACTCGCGTAGGAATTGAAGAGGGTGACAATCTTGTCCCAGCCGATCGAGGAGGAAAGCTGTGTTCTTGACGGTCATCGGGGCGGTGAGAGCGCACGCTTCGCGAACGGACATGTTGTTCTCCTTTGAGCAATCAATGGTCTGAGACGATTGACTGCAGAAAAGTTTCAATCCGACCATCTCGAGAGTTGGGTGGCGGGCCGCCAGCGAACGCAAGAGACTCGGGATTAGCGAGAAGCATACTCTACCCGTAATAGTAACTCAACTGTTGCGTCGAATGAAGAATTTCGTGACACTTCACTCGCCGTCGGACTTGGAAGTCCGACGCTACGGGCACGATCATTCCAGAGGCACTACCCAATCCTTCCCAATCGCTCCAACACCCCGCGAATCAGAATCGGCCACGCGATCGTCGCGTCGCAGTAGACCTCCGCGAAGCGGCCGCCTTCGGCCTCGGGGACGAATTTGCCCCAGGAGACGCCTTCGGAATAGGTGCAGCCGGAGAGGCCGCCCCAGTGCGTCGGCTCGGGGCAGATGCGGCAGGCGTAGTGGAAGCGGATCATGCCGCCGAGCTTGCCTTTGCTGCGCCGGTGCAGCAGTTCGCCGAGCGGGCCGACTTGCTGGGCCCAGTTGCGCGGGACGCCGCCGCCGATGGTGAAAATGCCTAGCTTTTTCGCGTTCATGCAGAAGTCGAGGTAGTCGCCGACTTCTTTGAGCGGGTCGAGCTGAATCTGCTCGTGGCCTTCCATATCCGACACGACGTTGTGCATGTAGAGATCGAGGCCGAGTTCGCTGTCGCTGAACGCGGGGACAAAAACCGGCACATTTTTTTCAAAGGCACTCTTGAGCACGGCACGGCCCGGCTGCTGCGCGAGGTAGCGGCCGAGTTCGCGACAGATATCGTGGCTGCCCATCGGGGCCTTCACGTCGATCTGTTTGAGAATTTTCTGCACGAGCAAAGCGAGGTCGTCGAGGCTCGCTTCGAGTTCCAGCGTGTCGTAGACGCGGTTGTAGCCCGCGTCGTAGAGCTGGTCGTCGGTCCACGTTGGGTCGTGGCGGAAGTGCGTATGGCCGGTCTGCTCGCTGAGACCATGGCACATAAGCGCGCCGGTGCTGACAACCGCCTGCACGAGGCCCTGATCGATCATTTCCGCGATGAGCAGGCCCTGCTTGGCGATCGTCATCGCGCCGCTGAGCGTCATGACGACGGTACAATCTTCGTCCTGCACCATTTCGGTCACGACTTCCGCCGCCTCGCCGAGATTGCGGCCGCCGAAGCTGGTGATCGCCATCTGCTGGAGCATTTCGTCGAAGTTTTTGCCCTTGGTGACGTCGAGCGGCTTGAGCGGCTTGAGGCCGTGCTGCCAGCCGTCGCCCATGTCGGATTCCGTACGTTTGATTTCGTGGTCGTCGTGGTGCATGTTTTCCTCGGCGCGGCGTGCGACAGTTGCAAGTCGTATTGCCGCGAGTGATTCGAATTATTTGTGGTGGGTTTCGCTGCGATCTACCCACCCTTCCCGTTACCGGCGATCTGTCGAACTCTAACGCGGGTTGCGGGGGCGTCGCAAGATTGGGGACAGGCTGTCGCCTAAATGTGATTCCTACGCAGTATTGAGACTCCCCTCGTCATTAGACTTCGCTCCGCTTCCTTACGGGCGCGGCTCTGATCGGTCCATGTCCGAACCCCTCGCGCCAAGCGAGGGGACGGGACGTACACTGTCGCGGCGAGTGTACGAAGACGAGATACCGACGGCGGTGAATGCGGCCGCGTCTGAACACAGATACGAATCGTGCACGTGTGAATGATTACACAATCATGGAAAGCTGAATGAGTGAGCTTGAGGGAATACCGAAGATTGCCGGGACCGATCTAGCGGTGCCGCACAACGACGACGCGACGCAGAAGACGAGCGGTGACGCCGCAAACCCGCGCGGCGCGTGGACCGCGATCGCCGCTATCGTCGCAGCAGCCGTCTTGTGGAGCCTCAACGGCGTGCTGATCAAGTTCCTCAACGACCCGTCCAGCGCAAATCCGATCGCCGGCGTGACGCTGGCGTTTTATCGCTCGCTGCTCGGCGGGCTCGTGCTGCTGCCGCTCGCGTGGCCGGCGCGAAAAAGCGTGCCGAAAACCGCGCTGCCCTGGCTGATCGGCTCCTGCCTGTGTTTCACCGTCATGTCCGTGAGCTTCATTGTCGCGAATACGAAAACCGAAGCCGCAAACGCCATCATTTTGCAGTACACGTCGCCGATCTGGGTGATGTTGCTGTCGCCGCTGCTGCTGCGCGAGGCGGTGCGCCGAACCGACTTCCTCGCGATGACGATCGCAATGGTCGGCGTCGCGATCATCTTCGCGGGCAACGGCGGCGATCGCGCGGGATTGTTTTACGCACTGCTGGCGGGTGCGTCTTACGGCGTGCTGACCATCACCCTGCGCGGCCTGCGCGGCGTGTCTTCGCTGCTGGTGACGGCGTGCAACGCAATCGGTTCCGGGCTTGTTATCCTTCCGCTCGCGGCACGGTCCAGCAGCCTGTGGATTTCCCCGGAACAAATCGGCTGGATCCTGGTTCTCGGTCTCGTCAGTTTTACGCTACCATACGTTTTGTTCACGTGGGGTTTGCGGCGCGCAAGCGCCGTATTCGGTGCCCTGATCGTCCTTATCGAGACGATTCTGAATCCGCAGTGGACGTGGCTGTTTCTGAACGAAACGCCGCCTCCCGCTACGCTGCTTGGCGCGCCGCTGATTCTGGCGGCGGTTTGCATCAAAATTCTAGTCGAGCGTGCTCGGCGACGAAGTGGAGTCGCATGATTTCAGAACAACCGCGACGGTGGCTTGTCACCGGTGCAACCGGCAAGCTCGGTGGGCACGTCGTCCATCAGCTTCGCATGCTTCATCCGCAGGACGAGATCATTGCGATGGTCGGACGCGGATCGCTGTCGCAGCCTGTCACGAAGTGCATTTCCGTCAGTCTTGAGAATCCGGAAGAAATCGCGGAATTCACCAAGCGCGAAGCGCCGAGCATCGTGCTGCATCTCGGCGCGATCTCGGACGTGAATACCGCTTTTCGCAACCAGAACCGCACCCAGAAGATCAATGTCGGGAGCACGGCGGCACTTGTCGCGGCGGCACGCGAGTGCGACGCGCGCGTCGTGTTCACGTCGACGGTCATGGTCTTCGACGGCGAGAAGTCATTCTACACCGAAGCAGATGCGACCAACCCCCTCAGTTTCTACGGGCGCACAAAGGTGGAGGCGGAGCAAATCGTCACCACGCATGCCCGCGGCACAACGATTCGTCTGCCGCTGCTCTACGGGTTCCCGACCGAATACGACCCGACGCAGCCGCCGACGTTTGTGCAGCAGATCAACGCGCTGCGCGAAGGAACTGCGCTGACGTTGTTCGCCGACGAATTTCATTCGCCGCTGTGGTTGCGCGATGCGGCAGACGCGCTGATTCGCGTCGGCGCAGAAGAAGCGCCGGGGCTCTTTCATCTTGCAGGGCCGCAGCGCCTGTCGCGGCTGGATCTGATCGCACAGTGCGCGACACTGCTGGACATTACCACGCCGAACTTGAAAAAGAGTTCGCGGAAAGATGTGAAATTTCCCGAACCGCGACCGGCGGATATGTCGATGCGCGATGATCAGCTTCGCGCGCGATTCGCCGATCTGCCGCAACACGCGCTTTCGCTGGAATCGTTGCAGCCCTTCCACGCGGATGCATCGTTAACAGCAGCGGAATCGGCGACGGTCGAAAAAGCCGCCACGATTCTGCAGACGGGAACGGCCGCACAGGGGCGCGCGTCGCGTGCCGCAAAGCGAGCCTGATCGACTAGAATCCACCGGTATTTTCGCGCGAAACAGACGCAGAGGAACGCATGTCAGAGATTCAAATTGTCGACGTACAGGAGATTGCCGAGCGCCGGAAAAACGGGTCGGCGGACTTCGTATTGCTCGACGTCCGCAAGCCCGAAGAATTGGAACTCGCCAAAATCGACGGTGCCGTGCACATCCCGATGCAGGATATTCCCTATCGCATCGGCGAACTGAATCCCGAGGACGAGATCGTTGTTTTTTGCCACAAGGGCAAGCGTTCGCTCAATGTGTGCAATTATCTGATGCAGGAAGGATTCGCAAACTGCAAGAGTCTGCGCGGGGGGATCGATGCGTGGGCCGAACAGATCGACCCCACGGTCGGCTTCTACTGATTTGCCTCAAGGTCAGCGTTACCCGGTTTGCGTGGCAGCCGTGATGGCGCTGTTCACAAGGGTCGTCAACCCGGTGGTGATGACGGTTTCGAGGATCGAGGTCAACTGACGATCACTCAGGCAATTGCCGACTTGCGGCAGCAGTGCAGCCGAGGAAATCATCAACAGCATCATTCGACTCTTCGTTCGCCATTTGTTCACGCGCGGGCTCCTTCGAGACTTGCCGCAAACCGGCAAGTGGGATTTCTAAAACGGTTCGTTGCACACCGACGCAGGCATCGCGCGGGCGCAAGCGGACGATCAACGAGCATCGTACCCCCCGCGCAGATCGCGTCAACGGCTGGCGTTGCGCATCGAGTCCCCGATAACCTGATAATGGTCCACGCGGATGATCCGGCCGCCGAGCTCGGTGTCATACCAGATTGTTCCCCGCGCCCCCACCATCTTGTTTTCATAATTGTGGAAATCCAGACCCGCCGTGTCGATGTACGCCGTCACGGCACCCGTATACGGGTCAATCAACCGGGGACGTCGCAATCGATCCATCTCTTTCGGCGTGGGTTCGGTGACCAGTACGCCGCGCGCGTCGAAAAAGGCACCGATGTCTGAAACTAAGGCCGGTTGACTGACCTGGCGCGATTGATACGCGGTCTGTGCCGCGTAGCTGCTGGACGCACGAACCGCCAGGTCTGCACGACGGATAAAGTCCTGATCCTCGATCCGCTTTTCAAGATTCTGCATCCGAATTTGCGCCATCCGGGCCGCCTCAGGCGACTCGCTCTGCATGGCAATCGGTCGAAGCTGCGCCAAAAAGCCTTTCCAATCGCGTGCCAACGCGTCTTTTTGAAGCTCAAGCGGAAGTGCCTGCTCAATGCGCATGAATTGATCCATCCAATCTGCCGGCACGGGCGCGACATCAGTGGAAGTCGAGACCGTTGCGTCGTTCGGTGACGTCGGTTCCTGATCGTCGCTCTTTTCCCAGTTGTTCGGGGTCTGCTCCGGCATGTACGGACGGATTTCCAGGGGCTGCGAAACAGCTACCGATGACTGGATGGAACGATCCCCGCTTCGCGCTTCGTCTTCCGCGCCGGAATCGTCGATACCGTCTGCTGTGCGATCGTCCTCTTCGGCGGCAGTCCAGGAATCCTGGGATCGACTGACGGGCACCATGTCGTATACGCCGGTGGCGGAGTTGGAGTTGTTTTCCGATCGTGGGGGCATGATCCTGGCCGCCGCCTCCATCTCGCGCTTCGCCAGCTGCGCGCTGCTCATCGTTTCTTCCGGCGGAACCGGTGGCAGATCGATCACGGTCGGCGAATCTCCGGTTGTAACGCGGGCAGGAGTACGCTCGGGCAATGGCTGATACCGTTCCTGAAAAGGAAGCGGCTCTTGGGTCGGGACCTGTTCGGTTATCGCAGCTTCGTCCTCATCTTCATATTCCTCGGTCATCGGCTGTTGAATAGGCGGCGCGTTTTCGACAATTCGGATCGGGGGCTGTTCGAGAACCGGGGCTTCCTCGCGGTCGGGGGACGGAGGCGTCTCGCGGACGGGCGGATCGCGACGAACCGGCCGCACCGTCTCTTCTTCGAATCCCTCGACGGGGGTTCCGCTGATCACTTCGACAAATTTGCCCGTTGTGTCGCCGTCCATGACGTACGCAAATACACCGGCGGGCGGACGGATTCGATACCAATCGCCATCACGCACGATCACCTCGACCTGATCGCCCGCCGTGAGTTCAGCGAGAATTTCCGCGGTGTCGGGACTGGTTGGAGACGTGTTGCTTCCAAGTCGCACGGGCAGCGAGCTGATGTTCTCGCGCACAACACCTCGGACGGAAGAAAGCAGCTCGACATTATCCGCCAGAACATAACAGAACGTTCCCGGAGGCGGCAGGACGCGATGCCAATCACGAATTTTGTCCACTCCCTGCAAAACGTCGCCTCGCTCGGCCTGTGTCATCTCGCTGTAGCGCGTCGACATTTTCGGACGCACGTTCAGCC
>JBFWWY010000119.1:0-8252 GCA_050245935.1 Phycisphaerae bacterium
CCGTGTCTACGTCTCCCCACAATTTTGAAGACGCCGAAATCAAACAGCAGGTCGCAAAAGCCGTCGAGGGCATCTCCGACGACGTCATGGAGCAGCTTGCCGCCGCCCCCCCGCCGGAAAAAAAGAAGGACCACCACGACCATCACGAACAGGGCAAAATCCGCGGCGTGATTCTCGACGTCCGCGGCACCGACGTGTACATCAACATCGGCGGCAAAAGCGAAGGCATCCTCCCGCTCGACGACTTTCCGCCCGGCGAGCCGCCGCGCATGGGCAAAGTGATCGAAGTCACGCCGCGCGGACTCGATCCCGAGTCCGGCCTGATGCGGCTTTCCTTCGGCATGTCCCGTCAGGATGCCGATCTGAGCCAGCTCAAAGTCGGGGACGTCGTCAAAGGCAAAGTCACCGGTACCAACGTCGGCGGCCTTGAGCTCAAGGTCAACGGCGTGCGCGGCTTCATGCCCAAGAGCCAGGTCGCGATCGAGCGAATCGAAGACTTTAGCCCGTTTCTCAATCACTGGCTCGAATGCGAAGTCACCGAGCTCAACCGCCGGGGCAAAAGCATCGTTCTCAGCCGTCGGCGCCTGCTCGAGCGCGAGCGCGAGCACAACCAGGCCGAAGCGATGGCGACGATCCAGGTCGGCGACACGCGAAAGGGCACCGTCCGGCGGCTGGCGGATTTCGGCGCGTTCGTCGATATCGGCGGCGTCGAGGGTTTGCTGCACGTCAGCGACATGAGCTACGCGCACGTCAACAAACCCAGCGAAATTCTCAAAGAAGGCGACGAAATCGAAGTGAAGGTGCTCAGGCTCGAGCCGGAGCGCGGGCGGATCTCCCTCGGCCTCAAGCAGCTTAGCCCCGATCCGTGGACGACGGTGACGTCGAAGTACAGCACGGAATCGACGGTGAGCGGCAAAGTCACAAAACTCATGAACTTCGGCGCGTTCGTGCAACTCGAAGAAGGTATCGAAGGTCTGATTCCGATCAGTGAAATGAGCTGGACTCAGCACGTCACGCATCCGAAAAACGTCCTCAACGTCGGCGACGACGTGCGCGTCAGTGTGCTCAAGGTCGATCCCGACAATCGCAAGATCAGCCTGAGCCTGAAAGCGCTGAGCGAAGACCCGTGGACCACGATCACCGATCGCTACCAGCCCGACACCAAGGTGAGCGGCGCGGTGACCCGCGTGGTCGACTTCGGCGCATTCGTGCAACTGGAAGAGGGCGTCGAAGGCCTGATCCACGTCTCCGAACTCAGCGATTCCCGCATCCGCCACCCCGGCGACGTCGTGAAGCCTGGCCAGGTCGTCGAAGCCCGCGTGCTGCAGGTTGATCCCGAGCAGCGGCGCATCGGCCTCTCGCTAAAGTCGGGCGTATCCGCTGCGACAGAAGGCGGTCATTCCGCGCAAGGTGCATCCGACGCCGCGCCCGCGAAGCCGAAGAAACGCAAGAAGCCGCTGCGGGGTGGGTTGGAGTAAAACGGATCGCGCATTTCGGATTCGGAATGTCGAAAACCTTTATCAGAGCCGGCCCGTCCCGGGCCGACGAAAATGCGTTCGGTGGCCGCCTGCGTCTATCGGACGTTCCCCTCTCCAGGTTTTGCTGGAATCATTCGGGCCGGGACGGCCCGGCTCTGATTCGATTTTCGTAGGGTGTGTTCGCGTCGCGCCGTGCGACTTTCGACATCGCGCACAACTCGACGCGACGGCAACGCACCATCCCGGCGTCTTGAAGCGAACAATGTACGACCGTGGCGTTTGGTGCGTTAACGTCGCGATTGCATCTGCGAGCAGTTCCATTCCTGCTTGCGCGACGTGAACGCACCCTACAATTACTACAATTGCTCGTGTGATGGTGCCGCGTAGTTACGATACTCATCATGCGTACGTTCATCGCCATCGAACTTGCTGACACGCAGCGCGCCTGGCTCGCGCGAATCTGCGGGGAACATGCCGACCGCACGCGCGAGATCCGCTGGACGCCGCCGGAGCGGATGCACATCACCCTCGCCTTCCTCGGCGACGTCGCACCGGCACAGTTCGACGACGCTTGCGCCATTGCGGGCGACGCGTGCCGACGTCTGCCGCCGTTCGACTTGCGTCTGGCAAATTTCGGCGTCTTTCCCGATCACCGCAAGCCGCGCGTGCTCTGGTGCGGCGTCGCTTGTAATCCGGAAACGCCCCATCGCTGGGTCGATGCGGTTCGTCGCCCGCTGCAGCACATCGGCATCGCAATGGACGAGCGCGACCTCGTACCGCACGTCACGCTTGCCCGCGCCAAGTCGCCGGCGGCGCAGCGTGCGTTGCGTCAGATTTTCCTCAAATTGTGGGAATCGCCAACAGTTTGCGACGCCGACGGTGTTGCTGTGCCGATTGCGCCCGCGCTCTGTGACGCCCCTGCACATCACGTTCCAGAACTCGTGGTTTTCGAAAGCAAGTTGCTCCCGAACGGACCGCGCTACACCAGCCGCGCTAGAATCCCTCTCGGTGGGTGATGTTCAACACAGTGGCTGAAATGTCTACGGGCAAGATGCCCGCATTACCGACGCGTGGGAAAGTGTGGCAGATTGGTGATCTAGCGCACCGCGGCTTTTTTGCCTCGCAGCGCCGCTTTCGGTAAGCTCAATGTTCAGACAGTTTCAACCGCAGCGTGAAAGGACCCTGGCAACGAATGATTACGGAACTCAAGAAAGACAGCGTGCGGCTGGATGTGTCGCTGGATCAGGTGAAAAAGATTTACGTGGCGCTTTTCAAGCAGCTTCACGCGTCCCAGTCCGGCTCGCTTGCGGATTTTGACGACGACGATCTGCTGCTCGATCTGCAGATGTTTCTGCAGAAAAAAGCGCGGCAGGAAAACGTCGACGGCACCATCCATTCGGAGTGGGAGCGCTTCCTCGGCATGCAGGAAATGCCGTCGTGTGAAGAGCGCTTTGCATCGCATCATTAAACCGCGTCGCGAAAAGCCAACAATATCGAGCCAACCGCAATGCCCGGAAAACTGGAACCGATCATCGCGATCTATGCGGGTTCGTTCGACCCCGTCACCCACGGACACCTCGACATCATTCGCCGCAGCGCCGATCTGTTCAATAAACTTATTATCGGCGTCGGCCGCAACCCGCAGAAAGAGCCGCTTTTTTCGGCGGAGGAGCGGATCGCGCTGATCGAGCCGCACATGCCCGAGGGCGCGCCGATCGAGGTCGAATCTTATGAAGGATTGACGATCGATTTTGCGCGCCAATGCGGGGCCCGCGTGCTGATTCGCGGCATTCGCAATCAGGCGGATTTATCAGACGAATTGCAGCAAGCAAACCTCAACCGCGTCATCGGCCATATTGAAACCGTGTTTCTGCTCGCCAGCGATACGCATATGGTCACCTCCAGCACCTATATCCGCCAGATTTTCGAACTCGGCGGCGGCGACCGCGAACAGATCGAGCGGCTCGTGCCCGCGAACGTCGCGGAGGCTTTGGCACGGAAACTCCGTAAGGTAATCTGAATCGACTCGCGTCATTCCTGATGGGTCATGGAGATACGCCGCGTGAAAATGTCCTTAGTCCTTCTTTTTGTACCGCTAAGCTGCGCGCTGGCGGTTTCCGCCGCCGCGCAATCGACGGATTCGCACAGGGAGAAGATTCGCGAACTCGTCCAGGAAATTGCAGCTCGTGGCGAGCGCGCTGCCGCGGATGCATTTCTCGAGGCTTATCTGGCACCGCTGGAGGCAGCGTTGCAGCAGGTTGCCGACCGGCCGTATGAAGAACAAATCCGGGTCGTGGAGGCGCTGTCGCGCGTGACCGCGAATCTCCGCTTGCGCGTGGTCCGGACCGAACTGGATGAAAAAGACCGGGAATCATTTGACCGGATTTTCAGTCGGGAACGCGCGCTCGTCGAAGACCTTTTCCACGATAGCGACGAAGTGCGCATGGCTGCGCTCAATCGAATTCCGATGGAAAAGGACACCATGGCGGGCGTGCTGATCGCCGCCAAGCTTCGCGACTGGAATGCCGAGATCACCGCACTGGCGCTTGATAAGGCGATGAAGCTGAGCGATGCAAGCATCCTGCGCGGCGTTCGAAGGTTCGCGCGAGACGTCCTCGTGATGATTGAAAATCACGGCACAGGGTTGAGCGATCCGTACGTCGCGATCGCGTACGCGAGTTTTCTGGACAAGGCCGCGCTGATCCTGGCACGGAATGGGGACAAAGAAGACACGCCGCTGCTGCTCAACATTCTCGCACAACTGAACGGCGAGGGTATTCGCCGGTATGCGATGGAACTGCGCAATACCGTGGACGCGCTCGGCGCGATGGGCGATGAGCGGCTTGCTCCGGTTTTGCTGCCGCTATTGTCGTTTGGAGAAATTCAACGATTACCGTCGCTTCCCAGCGGACAGAGCGTTACACGCACGACCGGCGATGCGGCACTCGCATCGCTCGCGCGGATTTATGGAATCGATTGCGCGCATCTCGGAATGGTGCGCGGCGATGACGCCAGCGGCGTCTGGGGGTTTGTGAGCGATGATGACCGCGGGCGTGCCCATCTCGTGTTTCGCGAATGGCACCGAGAAAATGCCGAGAAGTCGGCGTCTGATCGGACACCCCTTGCTCCGGTCGGCGAGCGCCAGCCATGATCCGCCCCATTCTGTCCGCCATGAATGCCGGTCGTCTGCGGCTGCCGGACCTGCTCGTCGGCGTCGTGCTTCTGTTCGCGTTGGGATGGCCGCTTTATCAGATCTGGCCGATGCTTCTGCCCGTTCGCATCCTCGAAGGGCCGTTTCTCCAGCAATCCACGCAGTCCGGCGGAACGGTCGTCTGGACGCAGTCGCGTGCCGCGCAAAGTACGCTGCAGTTGAATGACGGCACCCGGTTGCAGTCCGTTACATCTGCCGCGGACGGGATGCGTTATGCAGCGAGTATCGATGGGCTTTCTCCCGCACAGGCGTATGCGTATTCGATTCGGCTCGGTGCTGACAAGGAACTGTTCGCCGGCGGAGTTCTTCAAACGGCAAAAACGCCTGATTCCGCGTTTCGGTTCATCGTATTCGGCGACAGCGGCAAAGGCTTCTTCGAGCAATACGAGCTTGGAAAATTGATGTCGAAGTACGAGCCCGACTTTCTGCTGCACACCGGCGACATTATCTACGGCGGCGGGGAGCGCGACCGATATCCCAACCGCTTTTTCGCACCGTATCAGCCGATGCTGCAGCAAATCACGTTCTGGCCTTGCATTGGCAACCATGACGACGAAAACGTCGAAGGATTCGAAGCGGTGTTCAGTCCACCGCACAACGGTCCAGCAGGATTACCCCCCGAGCACAATTATTGGTTCGATTACGCGGATGCGCGAATTGCGGTAATTGATTCGATGGCGCCGAAAGCTACTGTGGAAGAACAGATCGCGCCGTGGCTGGATCAGGTCTTCGCGGACGCGGACGCGACATGGCGATTTGTTGCTTTTCATCATCCGCCCTACAGCGCCGGCAACTACGGGCCGAATCAGGCGCTCCAAGAGGCACTGGTTCCTGCAGTGGATCGCAACGCCGTCGATATTGTTTTCAATGGACATGACCACGTGTACGAACGGATGGTGCCGATGCGCGCGGGCTCTCCGGTGGCACCAGGCGAAGGCACTGTGTACGTGGTCACCGGAATGGGTGGTGGGCCGCTGAATCAACTGCGTCCCAAAGCGGAACAACCCGCATATATTGCAGCATCGTATGACCGAAATTTCTCGTTTACGCTGATCTCGATCGACGCAGATGGATTGAAACTGCAACAGATCGCGCTCGGTGACGAAATCGTAGACACCTACGACATGACACCTCGTAACCGGCAATCCGCGTCAGCCAGCGATGACGCAAAAAATGCGTCACCCGATTCCGACGAAGACGGAGCGCCGTGAATTGTCTCGGGTCTTGATTTCAGCGCGGAGGTCGCTTGGCGCGGCACAATCGACCGGACAAGCAGGTTACTTTTTCATCTCCTCGGTCGGCTTCGGCTGAAACAACTCAGCGATCGGATTGGACTGCCGAAGTTCGTGCATCTGCTGGTTCAACTCGGCAACAGGCATGGAAAACCCGCGAATCCCAGCCTTTTCCAGTTCCTGTTCATGCAGTGATCCGGCATTTTCGAAAAATGCCTGCGCCCGCGAAAATGTCTCATCTTTGATTTTCGGTGAACTGACAACGAGGCGATCCGGCAGGACAACCGTCTGGTCCAGCACACGCAGACCCTGGCTTTCGGCCTTCTTCGTGGCATTCTCCACGTCGCAATCCGCCGTAAAGAACGCCGTGTCGACCACACCGGCCTCCGTGGACCCATTCATCAATGCTGCGACAACCGCCGCATCGCTCTTCAGGCTCATCAATGCGCCCGGAACCCGAACGACCTGCTTTTTCAGGTCCGCTTTGGTTACGCCGACGCTTTTCAATTTCACCAGTGCCGCATGATACGTGCGGGCGTCAGTCGTCGGACCGAATGCGACTTGTTTTCCTTTCAAATCCGTCAGCGACTGAATGTTCGAATCCGACTTCACGACAAACAGCGCCGGGCGCGCCGCGACGCCGGTAAGATTGACATATGCGGCCACGCGAAAATCATTTGCCGTGTCGAGCTGCGCGTAGTGCACCGGAGTTAAGAAAGCCAGATCTTGCCATCCGCCGCGCAAGCCCGGCTCCGCGAGAATCGGGAACGCGGGCTCCATTCGTACCGGTCGTGCCAGCGCATCCGACATCGCTTTGCGGACACCTTCATAATCGAGAAGGACCGTAGCCGATTCGATCGGCGAATCCGTGATGTACAGCACATTGACGGGATTCGAAATGGGGATGATGTTCAGGATCGGAATGCCGCCGCTCTTACAACCGCACAACGTCAGTGCAAGCGTCGCGACCAGCGGAAAAAAAGTGGATCGCATGGTAGGTGCCTCCATTCCCCGACCATTATGCAGCAAGCGGCGGCGATTTTCCACGCAGCAAGCCATTCGTCAGTACCCGACGAGCACATCGCGATCGAATACTGGTCCCTCACTGCACGATAACGCCCAGCGACTTCCTTGCGGCGCAGCCGAATCGTTGACCCTGACAATGCAGGAGAGGCAGGTTCCCGACCCGCAGCCCATTGTTCGTTCGATGCACAATTGACAGCGCGCGTCCCAGCTTCGCGCGTGATGTGCCACCGCGCGAAGCATCGCA
Organism: Phycisphaerae bacterium; assembly: GCA_050245935.1. Lineage (GTDB taxonomy): Bacteria > Planctomycetota > Phycisphaerae > UBA1845 > Fen-1342 > JALHOX01. Next base: position 7,192 of record JBFWWY010000119.1, read on the forward strand.
TCCGGTCCGCACGCGGCGATTTGGACATGGGCGGTATTGATTCCGTTACGCGCCTGCCAGGCGTTCATGGCATCAATCACGGTCCCCGGAACGCCGATCGATCCATCATCTGACGCGACGACGACTGGAAAATTTGCGTCCCCAGGCAGACGCAGGCATGGGAGCGCTGTCCCATCGCTGGCGGGTTCCGCCGAAATCGGAACCGGCAACAGCGCGCGATTCCGCACGCCGAAAAAGACGACGCTGTTCGCGTGACGCGCTTCGCGCAGCGCGCGCGCCAGATAGAGCAGTGGTGGAATTCCGACGCCACCACCGACGAGAACGAAGATTCGTTCATCGCTGGGTAGCACAAACGGCACCCCCATGGGCCCCATCAACTGAACATGCTGACCGACCCGAACCTGCTCCAGCCACGCTGTGCCGGGGCCGATGTTCCGCGAGATGATTGTGATGCAATCGACGCCGCTCTCGTCCACGAACCGGTCGCCGATACTGAACGGTCGACAAAGGAATGCGTGCCGCGCGTGCATTTCCGGATTCTGGACCTGCGGAAATTGTCCAACATTCCAACAGACCTCGTTACCGGCCTGCTGCACGTCGGTGCAGATCACTTGAACGAACTGACCGGGCTGGGACGCGGGAAAATCCGGTATCGCGAGAACCAACCGCGTGTGTTCCGCGCAAACGCGCGCTGTGTCGCGAACGACTGCTCGAATCGCGCGGCGCCGCGCGACGCTTGCTGCATTCGCGGTACTCGATAACGGTGCGGTCAATGAAATTTCCTCGTTGGTATGGCAACCGGCCTTACGCATGCATACGTGAGTGTACGCGAACAAAAAAATACTTCCGGAACTGAATTTTCATTCAGCCCCGGAAGTGCGCCACGGCTAGAACAGCCGTTAATTCGTCAGCAATCTGTCTTGATCCAGGGCCCCTTCCCCTGCGCCGGACTATATCCGATCAGAAATTGAGTGTCCACCGGTAGAAAGTTGTTTGCGAACCCTGCCATTGATCTATAAAGTATTTTCAATAATAAGCTTATGAAATTTTGACATTTCCGA
>JBFWWY010000120.1:0-8248 GCA_050245935.1 Phycisphaerae bacterium
AGAAAACCGTACAATTTAGGTGATAAATGGCCTACCGATGGATTGCCTTCAAACAGATGGATGGTGTGAAGGGTGACGGGACCGCTGTGAATTTGCCGCAGCGCAATCTGCACGACCGAAGGCACCCACACTTCGTAGCAGACGTCGCCGACGGCGAGGATGACCGCGCCGTCGATGTGCTGTGCGATGGTACCGGTGATGCGATGGATCATACGGAAGTCTCGGCACACGAGACCGCTTCGCGATGCATCAGGCGGTGTCCGGCGAGTGCGATTGCGATCGCGTCGGCAATGTCGTTTGGCTCAGGCAACGCGGCGAGGCCGAGCATTGCGGAGATGGCCCGCTGGATCTGGTTCTTCGACGCGTGCCCGTTGCCAGTCAGCAGCTTTTTTGCATGGGTGGAAGGTACGGCGACGATGTCGAGCCGCGCAATGCCGGCGGCGGCGAGAATGACGCCGCGGGCGTGGCCCATCAGAATCGCCGTTCGTGGATGCTTATAATGCGCATAAAGCTCTTCGCATGCGAGAGTTATCGGACAAAGCCGGGTGATGATATCCGCGATCTCGCGCTGCAGCTCGACCAGCCGGTGTGGCATTTCAACTTTCGCGTCGAGCCGGATGATACCGGCCTCGATCAATGTGCCCGCGGGCCGTGCGTCCGTTAATTCGAGGACGCAATAGCCGGTACGACGCAGTCCCGGATCGACGCCGAGAATCCGCGCAGCGGCTTTGATGTGTTGTCGGGACTCCATTCCGCGCCACCTTTTTCCGCATGATGACGAGAAACGACGCATGTCGCAATGGTAGCAGCGGTTACGAGCCGATGAAATTGTCGGAGTTCGTCGATCTGCGCTTGCGAGTTGGGCCGACTTTTCACATCGTCGTATAATAGGAAGGTTCGCGATGGAACGCGCGATGAGTCAAATCAGGCGCGATGTCCGTCGTCTTTTCAAGAAGTCGAACAGAAAACTGAAGGATGCACCATGAAGTGTGCCAAGCAATCCGTGCTTATTTTTTCGGTCGTGGTCCTGCTGGGTTCTGCAACCGCGGTCGTTCAAGCCGACAATCTTTCCTCCGCCTACGCGGCAATCTTGCGCGGCGATGTCGAGGGTGGCCTCGCCCGGGTTCACGCGTTGCACGAAAACGGGGCGGACAAAGGTGAAATTCAGCGGGTGGAGAGCTGGCTCTCCAAGTACACGTCGGTGATCAATGAACGTGATGAACTGCGGAAGCAGTCCTTACAGTGGAATGTCGACAATGCGCAGAAAATTCTGGCGGATGAACAGGATGAAAACAAACTCTACCTCGCGCTGACATTTGCTGCGCGCGCGGTGTCGTATACCGATGATGAGAAAGCCTACGCCGCCGAGCCGTGGATCAAATCGCTTTCAGAGAAGGCCAAGTCGCAGGCGGAACAGTACGCCAACGATGGTGAATGGACGAAAGCACACGCGTATTACCTGGCACTGGAGCGCATTCACGGCGAGCGCAGCGAGTATAAGGAAGCCCGTGATCGGGCCGGTGAGCATCTCCGCGTCGATATCCTCTATGAAGACAAGGAAGCGCTGGAGCGTCGCATTGCTGAAGTCAACCCGAGCCTGCTCTACGGCGCGCTCAAACAGATTAACGATAACTATTTCGAAAAGCCCGACTTTGTGAAGGTCAGCAAAGGTGGCCTCAAAGCGATGAAAATACTGGCGGAATCGAAAGAGCTCGCCAAATTTCTCGACGGTCTTGCAAATCCCGATGCGCGAAAAGTATTTGAGGACAAGATTGAACGCATGATCCAGCAGGTCCGTACGCGCGAAAAGTTGGATTGGAAGGACGCCGCCGAAATGTTTCGAACGGTTCTCGAAGCCAATGACGCGACGGTCGAACTGCCGGTCGGTTTGCTGGTTGTTGAATACCTGGAAGGTGCTCTGAACGAACTCGACGATTTTACGTCGATGATCTGGCCGGTCGACGCAGTCGATTTCGACAAGATGATGCTCGGCGGTTTCGAAGGTGTCGGGATTCAGCTCGGTATCGACGAAGAAACGAGCCGCTTAAAGGTCGTGACGCCGCTCGAGAATTCGCCATCGCTTGAAGCCGGCATCCAGCCGGACGATTTGATCGTTGAAGTGGACGGCGAGACGACCAAGGGTTGGACCACCGATGACGCTGTTCGCAACATCATGGGGCCTGCCGGTTCGGTCGTGACGTTGACGATGTATCGTCCTGCCACGGGGCAGCGCATCAAGTTCCCGCTGACGCGTCGCAACATCGTTTTGAAAACAGTCCGGGGCGCGGAACGTATTTCCGGCTCGCGCGGCGATGAATGGAATTACATCCTCGACCCGGTCGAAAAACTCGCGTACATCCGTTTGTCGGGCTTTCATCCGGATTCGGCGGATGAGTTGATGACGGCGCTGAATCAGGCCAAGCAGCAGGGCATGCGCGGGTTGATTCTCGACCTTCGTTATAACCCAGGCGGCTTGCTCGATGTCGCGGTCGATACCGTCAGCACCTTTCTCGCGAAAGGCGAAGTCGTCTCGACGCGCGGACGCAACCGCGAGGAACGTCAGGAGCTCGATGTCACCGGCCGCGCGATTCTGAAGGACCTTCCGCTCGTCGTGCTGGTAAACGACGGCAGCGCGAGCGCGTCGGAGATTCTCGCCGGCGCATTGCAGGATCACGAACGTGCGATGGTGATCGGCAGCCGCACCTTTGGCAAAGGCAGTGTGCAGCGCGTGTTCCGGCTGGGACCGACGCGGGCACGCTTGAAGCTCACGACGGCGCTCTACTATCTGCCCGACGGGCGCACGCCGCACCGGGCACCGGACGATGAAATGTGGGGCGTCGAGCCGGATCTTGCGGTGAAAATTACGCCGAAGGAAGAACGGGAGATTATTCGCCGGCAAAATCGCATGCTGGTGATTCGCAACGGCAGCGAGTCCGCGGAAACGACGATCAATGAGAGCGATCTGAAGGATTTGAAGGACGAACCGGAAGACATGAAAAAAGTCAGCGAGGGTGAAGACGAGTCACCGCTCCTGACGGAAGCGGATATCGAGCTGCTCAACTCTGATCCGCATGAAGCGACTGACGCCGATCCGCAGTTGGAAATGGCGCTGCTTCAGCTTCGTGTGAAGCTCGCGGGCAATTTGCCCTGGCCAGCGCGCATCGCAGCGGCGGGCGCGGCGCAGGGGAGTTAGGCCCGATCTCGGGGAATGCGTTCTTAACGGTGAAGCCGTCCGCGCGAAAATGCGGGCGGCTTTTTGCTTGCGCTTGTTTCAAAAGCGCGAAAGATCCGAGCGGGGCCGTCCCGGCCCGATAGACAAGACGAATGACGAATGACGAATGGCGAATGACGAATGTGGAATGACAATTGACGAGTGGCAAAACCGGCTCGAATCATTTATTCCGCGCCGTCACTTCTCCTCCTTTTTGTCCCCCACCCTTCGCCGCGATTGAATGTACTGGGCTTTATTGCATGCACCGGCGCGGCTAAGTATGTGGCACACCGCCACGAAGGTCGGTCGATTCTCTTTTTCCACGTTCACCATTCTACATTCCTCATTTCCCCCGATCTGCATTGCGGCGCATAATGCTGCGTCGCACGCGAGGAAGTGCGTGAATGAATGCAAGACCACCACACGGCATACGAAAAGGCGCTATGCAGCCGGAAATCGACTTTCAACAGTGTAAAACGAGCGTCGCCGAGCAGCGCGAGCAGGCCGGGCAGCGCGAATCGCTCTATTCCTGGGCCCGGCTGGCGTTTTTCGCGACGCCCATTCTGATCTGGCTCCTCTTTCTCCGTCCATTCCCGCTGATCGGCATCGCAATCACACTCTTGTTCATTCTCGCGTTCGCCTGGGCAGTACGAAAACACCTCGTTGCGCTCGCCGTTTGCCGGCAACTCGATCGTGAAATGCTGATGATCGAAGAAGCCGTCCAACGCGTCGGCGGGAAAGTCGCTTGTATTCGCGATTGGCGGCGTCCTTCCACACCCGAGGCGGTTTCCGCACTGCCCGCCCTTGAAAGCGGCAACGAGCGCGTCTGGTCATTTACGCATCAGGAAGTCGGAGATCTCGACTATTACGCCGAACCGGTCGGTATTTTCGGGCTGCTCAATCGGACGTCGACCGAACTTGGCGCGTCGCGTTTGCGCGACATGCTCGAGAACCCGCTGCTCGATGCAAATGCGATTCGCGCGCGACAAGGCGCGGTGCGCCGCCTCGCGGAAGAAGTCCCGCCGCGCGTGCGGCTGATGGGCGCGATCGCGCAACTTCGCAAAGAGGATCGGCGTCTGTCGGCGTTCGTCGGCGCGGTTGCGGGTGCGAAGCCGTTCGTATTTCCGCTGAACCGCGCGGTGTTGCGCGGGTGGGCAGTGTTCAGTGGTGCGCTGTGGGCGGCGGCGCTGCCGTTTGTGCTGACCGGATCGTTCGTCTGGGGCTGGATTCCGATGATCGCGTTCGCGATCAATTTCATCCTGTTGCGCAATGTGCGGCAATCTCTGCATACCTCGCTGGACCCGTGGCGCGAGGTCGGCGATGCACCCAAGGCGTTGCTGGCGATTTCGAAAACGCTGCGGGAGATGCCCGAAGAGTCGCTGTTGTCGCCGGAATTGAGCGGACGGCTCCGCGCCCTCGCCGAAGATGAATGTCTTAAACCCATTTGTCGCTGGGTCGGCTGGACCGAGAGTGGCGGCGCGATGTATGCACTGCTGAATCACATCGCGCTGATCGACCCGCAACTCGCATACAACCTTGCCGACACCGCCGCGACGCAGCGCGAACGGATTTTGCTGGGGATCGCGGCGCTGCGCGAAGCGGAGGCGCTCTGCGCACTGGCGTGTTTTGCGCACGAGCAGGGAAGCACGACGTGGCCCGAGATTTCCGTGCAAAAGGAATTTGTGATCCGCAACGGCAAACACCCGCTGCTGCAGACCGCGCGCGCCGTACCAAACAGCCTCAGCCTCAACGATCAGGAACGCGTCTGGATCATCACCGGCTCAAACATGGCGGGAAAAAGTACGTTTCTGCGGATGGCGTGCGTGCAGAGTGTGCTCGCACAGATTGGTACCGCGGTGCCGGCGGAATCGTGCCGTTTGACGCCGTTGCGTCTGATTACGGACTTGCGGGCGGCAGACAGTCTCGCGCGCGAAGAGAGCTATTTTCTCGCGGAAGTGCGGCATCTGAGGAGACTGATGAGCGCGCCGGCTGGCGAGGAGCCGGTCTTCGGCGTCATCGACGAACCTTTTCGCGGGACCAACTCGCTCGACCAGACCGCCGCGAGTCAGGCAGTGCTCCGGCATCTCATCGAATCGCGGCATCTGGTGCTGCTGGCGACACACGATCGGCATTTAACGGATCTTGCGGACGGCAGCGTCGCGAAGAATTTTCACTTCCGCGAGAACCTCGGCACGCACGGGATGGTGTTTGACTATCGCCGCTATGAGGGCCCGGCGAAAACACGGAACGCGCTGCGCGTACTCGAGCAGGAGCAGTACCCGGCGGATGTGATTACGCATGCGTACGCATGGCTGGAGCAGCACGGTGATACGTCGCACGGACGCGATGTGCCTGCGCAGGATTCTTCGGTGTAAATTCCACCAAAAGAAATCTAACCACGGCACAACCGAGAAAATGCAACCACGGAGGCACGCAGACCCAGCGAGGAAAGATCAGAGCCGCGCCCGTCAGGAAGCGGGACCAACTTTCTGACGCGCAGAACGACAATGTTCTTTGCGACATATGAATTTCGCCCGCTTCCGCGTTCTTCCATCAAGCCGCGAGCGCGAGCGTCCGGCTCAAGCGACGCAGGTCAACCAGCTTTACGGTTGAATTGAATTCGCGGCATTGCTGATGCCCCGCGCTGGCGCTTCGGGATTGAGATGCGTACGTCCGGCACGGGGGCGCGGACGCTACAATGTCGGCAAGATGCGTGAACAGTTCATGAAGTCTTACGAATCGACCGGCTGCAGCAGAAACCACGACTTGTCGCGAACGACGCGCAGCACCGGCGTGTGCGGTTCGTGGCCGCAGACGACGAGCGTGTCGCTCTCGGTGAGCATTTCCAGCAGATTCCGCTTCGATTCGCGATTTTCCAGGGGGAACAGGTCGTAGGCCATGTTGTACGGTGCGCCGACGTGGGCCGCGGTGGGCATGACATCCCCGATGAAAAGCAGAGACCGGTCGTTGCCTTTGATCAGGATGGATTGATGGCCGCGGGTGTGGCCGGGGCTCGGTAGCGCGATGATGTTTTCGAGCACATTCTGGCGACCTTTGCAGAATTGCCACGCATCGCTCGCGTCGAGCGGGGCGAAATTCTCGTCGCGATAGGTCGCGTGCATGATGCCGAAATTCTGCTTTGCGTCATCGAATTCGGCGCGCTGCACGTGGACGCGCGCGTTCGGAAAAGTCGGGCGGAATTCGCCTTCGGTGCCCGTCGTCAGTCCGCCGGCGTGATCGAAATGCAGATGGGTCATCACAACGTCGGTGATCGTTGCGGGGTCGATATCGCGTTTGCGCAACCCGGCTTCGACGGTGCGATCGGGGTCGATCTCGAAGATCTGCTGCTCTTTGTCCGCATATTTGCCGCCGGTACCGCTTTCGACCAGCACCCGCCGCGTCGTTTGGCGTTCCCATTCGACCAGCAGGCAGTTACACGCGAGCTGGATGCGATTCTGTTCGTCCGGGGCGGCTTTGCGCTGCCAGAGCGGTTTGGGGATGATGCCGAACATCGCGCCGCCGTCGAGCTTCAGCGCCCCGCCGTCGATCAGGGAGACGCGACAGCCGCCGAGGTCGATTGCGGTCCTTTCGGAGCGATCGATTGTCATACAATTTCTGCCTATTTCGGGGAGAAAACGACGTAAGCCGTGTGCCGCAAAGTTATTGTGCATGGTATCATAATGCGAGCCGCTGCGGTTGGCGGTCCTGTCGATTGCGGGTCAGCATTGTTTATCGTCGGTTCTGCACGGAGGAATGTGCCTCACGTCCAGACCCGTCCGGCCTGTTTTCGCTGTTTGGTACTTTCAGCGAGAGTTCAACGTGACTACTGTGTCCCCGGATTTCCGTTTCGATGCGTCACATGAACGCGCGCAAAACATTCGCTGCCTTGTCCTCGACGTCGACGGCGTGCTGACCAGCGGCAAACTAATTTACGACGGCGCCGGCGATTGCAGCCGCGAGTTCGATATTCATGACGGCTTCGGCATTCGGCTCTTCCGAGAATTCATCGGCCCGGTCGCACTGATCAGCGGCAAAGCGAGCGAAGCGACCGCAGCACGTGCGCGGGAACTCAAGATCGAGCACCTGTTTCTGGGCAGCAAGGACAAGCGCGGTGATCTGGACAAACTGATGCAGCGAATCGGCTGCACTGCCGCGGAGGTGGCGGCGATGGGCGACGACTGGCCCGACCTGCCGATGCTGCAGCGCTGTGGGCTTGCGATCGCACCGGCCAACGCGGTACGCGAGGTGCGCGATGCCGCGCATTGGGTGACCACGCGCAGCGGCGGGGATGGGGCGGTGCGCGAGGCGATCGAACGCATCTTACAGGGACAGCGCCGGTGGCAGGACGCACTGCAGCGGTACGGTGCAACCGGACCCGCCAATCAGGCGGTCAGGGAGACGGCATGACGCGAAACATCGTGCTATTCGTATCGCTCGTCGCGCTGGCGGCGGTCGGCTACTACGGGTTCCTGGGATATCTCGGCGATTCCAGTGAGGCTTCCATTCCGGAGGAGAATGAAGTCGCGCTGCCGGCGAATAGTGATCAGGTGGAATCGATCAAGATCGGACCGATTCCGATGGAACCCGGGAAAGAGGCGCATTTCACGCGATTCGACCCGAGAACGAATGAAGAGTTGATGCTGTTCGAGTTCAAGGGTTGGTCGCCGGTGCGCGACTCCAAGCAGGAAATCGCGGTGACGAGCCCGCGGATCATGATCCGACAGGGGCGGGGCCTTGTGGTCGCGGTGGTCGCAGATCACGGACAGGTCACGATGGAGCGAGTTGATCAGCGACAGGGCAGCCCGCAGCGCGGTGCGCTGGAGGGCGACGTTCGCATTCTGATCGATCGCGCTGATTCACTGAGTGAATTCGATGCAAACGCGCCCACCCCGGAGCGTATCACGATTCAGCTTGAAGATCTGCAATTCGATCTGCAGGCGGGGACCATGGCCACCAAGGGGAAGCTGCTGGTTCTCAGCGAGGAATTTGAAATCGCCGGTGCAGGGCTGTTTCTGGAGTGGAGCGAATCGGACAATC
>JBFWWY010000121.1:0-8168 GCA_050245935.1 Phycisphaerae bacterium
TTCCTGGCAAGCGGTATGAGGACGGCGCGCACGACCGCACTGCGGACAGGCCATGAGCGCGACCGGGGTCAAGGCATGATGCGACCGCCGGGTGCGTTTGCGCATTTTGCTTTTCTTTGTTACTGGAAGCATCGAACCATCACTCCTGAAGCCGGCTGCGTCCGTATCGTCGAGCCGTCCGAGCCATAATTACGTCATGGTGCCGGCGCTGTTTCACGCCAAGTCCGTCAAGGGTATTGAAAATCGAGGCAGTGTCAAGCGCACCGCCACCCGGGAGCGCTCACAACTGCAGATCCGGGAGCAGAAAGGGAGGCGTCAGGCCTGGACAGCCTCCGGCTCGACTGGAGAAACCTCCGAATTCCTTCGCAGCGCGCATGAAAAACCGGCCCTTCGCAGGCCGGTCGCAAAACGCCACAAGTGCTATCGTTCCGCCTTAATCCGGCGATTCATCTCCGGTTTTGCGGGATTTCGTGAGGCCGAACTCCCCAATGGGTGCCACCTTCCGGTAGCCAAGATACAGCGCCAGATCGAGGATCTCCGTCCACGTCGGAAACGGCACATTATTGGCCCGCTTGTATTCATCAATGGCTTTGATGAATTCAAGCTGCTCTTCATTCATGTGACCCTCTTCCGCATCGCGTCGGTAATCCGTACGGCGTCGGCCCGGGCCGCGGCGTCGATCAAAGTCGGAGATCAGACCGTCGTTTTTATCAGTCTTGGCCGACGGAGCGGGATGCGTTGCGGGCTGGGGTTCATTCTTCGGATTGCATAGTTTGCTCATGCCAGCAGTATCGACGCGGAAATCTCCGACCGTGAATTTCCACAGCGCCCCGGGAACCCGAGATCCTCCGCGAACGCCGATCCACCCCGATAAGAAATCCGACAGCGCCGGCACCGTTTCGCTTTCCCATTCTTTACCGGCGCTGCGATTTTCTTCCCGGAGTGTTGCCTGGGCCAAACGACCCCTTCGAGCGACGACCTAAAAATCGTCGTCGGAATCTTTGCCCGAATAATACTCGTCGTCATCGTCGCCGAAATCGTCGTCGTCATCGTCGTCGAAGTCGTCATCGCCGTAATCGTCATCATCGTCGTCGTCGTCTTCTTCGTCATCAAAATCTTCGTCGTCGTCATCATCTTTCTGCATCCGCAGATCAAAGTCGGCGCTGAAATCCGCCGGAGTTTCCAGCGTGAGACACGTCGTGCCTGCGCCGGCAAAACCCGCCAGTTCCATCTCGCCAAACGACATCGTCGAACCAACATTCCCGGATAACAACGCCTTCATTGCTCACGTTCCTTTACTGCGTTTTCTCGAATTGCCCCCATCTCCACCGACCTCCGGCACCGGGCAATTCACTTCCATGCCGGGTTCGATAAAGACGTTTTCTCTTTTCGTCAAGCCGCACGTCAAACATTTAGAATATTATTTTGCCCGTCGAAATTCTTTCCGCATTCGCTTTACCCCGCTCCCGCGATCCCGGAACATTGCCGGACGTGAAAAAGCCCGATCCATCTGCAAATGCCGACGCCGTTTGGTACGCGGACGGCCTCCGCTTTTCCTGCACGCAATGCGGTCACTGCTGCGGCGGTGGCCCCGGTTACGTGTGGGTCTCGAAAGCCGAAATCACCGCCATATCCCGTTACCTCCAAATGCCGGAGGAATCGTTCGTCCAGAACCATACGCGGCAGGTTTCCTGGCGTCGCAGCCTGCTTGAGCAACGAAACTGGGACTGTGAATTTCTCGTCCCGGACAGCCGGGGACGCAAAAATTGTTCGATCTACGCCGTCCGGCCCCAGCAATGCCGTACGTGGCCGTTCTGGAAATCAAACCTCGACAGCCGCGACGCGTGGGATTTTGCCGCCGTCGGCTGCCCGGGCATGAACAACGGAAAGCACCATCCGCTTCCAGTGATTCAGGCGGCATCCCTGTCCAACGGGTCGTTGCCGCTCTAGTTGCCGATCGAATTGCGCAGCACCATTCCCGATGGCTGAAACCCATCTCGTCCACGCGATCACCGCCGGATCGTCGCCCGCTTCTTCCAATTGCATCCCTGGTGCCCTCTCCGTACGCTACAGCACATGGCCGATCTCCGAACCGAGGTACTCCAACTTCGCCGCATTCTCGCAGTCTCGCGCGAAATGGCGACAACCACCGACCTCGATCACTTGTTGAGCCTGATCATCGACACCGCCTGCGAGGTACTGGATTGCGAGCGCGCCACGATTTTTCTTTACGACCCCGAGACCGACGAACTCTACAGCAGGGTCGCGAAGGGTGCGGCCGGAATTCGCTTTGCCGCGAATGCCGGGATTGCCGGGATTGCGGTTATGCACCGGGAATGCGTCAACGTCGCCGATGCCTACGCCGACCCCCGTTTCAATCGCGCGGTCGACAAAAAAACCGGATTTGTCACCCGAAACCTGCTCACCTTCCCCCTTGAAAATCTTGATGGTCACCTCATCGGCGTCCTGCAAGCCCTCAATAAGCGAAATGGGCCGTTCGGCGCTGCGGATGAGCAACTCGGACACACTCTCGGCGCCCAGGCGGGTGTCGCACTCGATCGCGGTCGATTGATCGAAGAATTCGCTGAGAAAGAGCGTATGGCCCGCGATCTGGATATTGCCCGCGATATCCAATCCGGACTGTTTCCGGATGCCGCACCCAAAATCAGCGACTTCGAAGTCTCCGGATGGAACAAGCCTGCCGATGAATGCGGCGGCGACACCTACGACATTATTCCGCTCGCCGACGGCCGCACGCTGATTGCCCTCGCAGACGCTTCCGGACATGGAATCGGACCGGCGCTTGTTGTCGCGCAATTTCACGCACTGCTGCGCGGCATGGCTTTCGTCACCACGGACGTCGCACGCATTTGCGAAGCGGTGAATCATGTGTTGTGTCAGGATCTTGGTGACGCTCGATTCGTCACGGCTTTCATCGGAATCCTCGACGCGAAGTCGCACAGGCTGGAATACGTTTCGTGCGGACAGGGCCCGATTCTGCATGTCGGTCAGGAAGTGAAATCGTTCGTCGCCACGACGTACCCGCTCGCGATTATTCCGGATATGCACGTCGAGCCGGAAGTCTTGGAATTCGCGCCGCGCGATATCCTGGCGCTGTTCACCGACGGTTTCTTCGAAGCATCCAACGGAAAAGATGAACTGTTCTCAGAGCAACGGGTAATCGAGCACATCGCGAAGCACCGAAACGCGCCGCTACAAGCCATCATCTCGAGTCTGCACGAAGCCGTCGACAATTTCACGCGCGGAAACGGCCAGAACGATGACCTGACCGCCCTCCTGGTCCGCCGCACACGCTGACGCGCGTTCCCTTCATCGCCGAATGGCGACCCGGCGCGCGATCAATCGCTTTCCACCGCCAGAATCTGCGCAATCTTCTCGCGAAATCCCACCGGCGGTTCTCCGTTCACCATCAGCGCGAAGACCAGGGCCGGCTTATCATCCCGCTCGATGTATCCTGCCAGAGCGCGAACACCTGAGATCGTGCCGGTCTTACCGAAAAGCCGGCCCACCAGCGCGGGATGGTTATAGCGATTTTTGAGTGTTCCGTTCTCTCCCGCGTTTGCAAGGCTGTCTCGGAAGATGCTCCAGTGCGCACTGCGCCGCATCACCTGGAGCAGGCGCACGATCTGTTGCGCCGTAACGCGATTCTCGTGACTCAGCCCGCTGCCGTCGCGGAAGCTCGCGCCGCGCAGGTCCACGCCGAGTGCCTCGATGGTGTTCGCCAGCACGTCGCGCGCCCGGCCCCAGCTTCCGATATTCGCTGTGTCTTGCTCGTGCTTGTCATAGGCTGCGAGTGACTTCATTAGACATTCCGCAAACAGATTTTGGCTGTGGGTGTTGCAGCGGCCGATGATGTCGCGAATGCCGTTTCGCTCGGAATGTATCAATCGTTGCGCCCGCAACACTTCGGTCGGCAGCGTTCGCCGGACGATGTCATTCCCCGTCTCGATCCCGCGGTCCGACAAGGCCGCCTGCAGCGCAAACCCGAAGGTCAGCGACGGATCCCGAACCGCTACATCGCGCATGCCGGTGCGCTTGTGCAACGTGCCCGAGAAGCGGATCGTGTCCGAGTCGATCGCGCGATCAACACGCGGGCCTCCTTTTTCCGCGACGCGGAGATCATTCTTGAAAAAATGCAGCGGCAGCTTCGGCGTCGCGATGATGATGGGTCGCCCGTTTGAGATGTCGACGGTAGGCGTGATGCAGTTGTCGTTAAAGTTAACCGCCCCCACCGGTGCCTGATACCAGCGATCCGCCTGATCGTCCGGCCAGTCTTCGTGTCGATACTGCTGATCAAATCGGCTGTCGTCGATCGCGATCTTGTCGATGCGGGTCACCGCGGCACTGCGCAAGGCGACAGCAAGTCGATCGAACACCGATTCGACTTGCTCGTTGCGCATGGCCGCAAAGCGCGGGTCGCCGAGGCCGGGATCGCCGGAACCGACTACGAGCAAATCGTTTCCATGAAGGTAGAACCGCGTTTCGTACGTGAAGTCGGGGCCCAGTCGATGCAGTGCGGCCCCCGTCGTGAACAACTTCATCACACTGGCAGGCTTGAGCGGCACATCCGCATCGTTTGAAAAAATGGTTCGTCCGTCGATCGTTTCGACCAGCAGTCCACAGGTGGTGCCGCTCGGGAGCTTTGCGATTTCGGCGCGCACCGACTCTCGGACACGCGTACGCAGGTCGTCCGCGCGCACTGCGTCGCCAGTCCGGAAAAGCAGTACTGTGGCCAGCACGGCCAGCAGCTTGACGGATTCGGCCCAGCGCTGATGTCTGGGCAGAAGAACAGAATCGAAGCGCGCGAGACACCCGCGGAATGCCGCTGCGCTACAGGTTAGATTGCGAACTGCCCGGATTTTTTCCATCCGCGGATTGTCGCAGACCGGCGCGATTTCTCAACAGGTTGACAAGCCGTTTGAATCGATCATGAAAGGGTGCTTCGATTTGCAGAGGCGTTTCGAAGATCGGATGTTGAAACGAAATTCGCCAGGCGTGCAATGCCTGATATTCGAAAATCGGTTCCGTCGCACCTTCGCCGCGCAGATCGCGTTCACTGATGCGGCGCCCGCCGTACATATCATCGCCGACAATCGGAAACCCGATGTGCGACATATGAACGCGCAACTGGTGCGTTCGTCCGGTCTTGGGAAACATCTGCACAAGGGTGAAATCACCGTATCGTTCGGCGACCTGAAACCTGGTAACGGCAGGTTTGCCGAGATCGATCTTGTTTTCCTTGACCATGACGGAGAATTTCTCGCGCACCACGGGGTGGACACCGATCGGAGCGTCAATCACGTCGCCGTCGAGTCGCATGTTCCCGTGCACGACGGCCAGATACGTCTTTTGCACAGTCCGCCGCTCAAACTGCAAACTCAGTCGCCAATGCGCCTCGTCGTGCTTTGCGATCAGCATGACACCGGTCGTATTCTTGTCCAGACGATGCACGATTCCGGGACGCCACGGGTCGGTGCCGGCGCTGAGCTGCTTCGAATGAAACATGACGGCGTTCGCGATCGTGCCTGACTGGTACTGCCGCGCCGGATGGCAAATAATGCCCGCGTCTTTGTTGATCGCGAGCAGATGCTCATCTTCGTAGATGATCGAAAGCGGAATATCCTCGGCGACAAGCTCGGAAGGTTCCGGCGCGGGAACGGTCATTTCCACCAGATCCCCGGCATTCATTTCGTGACTGGCTTTGCTGGGACGCCCGTTGACGCGGATCGCGCCTTCTTTGATCAGTTGCTGAATTTTGGTGCGGGAAAAATTCGAGAAACGGGTCTGAACGTATTTGTCGAGTCGGCGTCCCGGCAACTTTTTCCGAACGCGAAAACTGATTTCCTCCGTCCGGGGCGCATCGTCGTCTTCTTCCACATCCGCGACGCGCGGCGCGCTGACAATCAACTCAAGATCGTCGTCTTCTCCGCGTGTCACGGCGTCGCAGGTTCATTTGCGGGAACGTCGGCCGGATCGTCACTCGAGGACGGTGCATCGGACGGCGAATCCGCCTTCTCATCTTCTGTCGCCTCCGGCATGGTCGACATGTCCGGAGAAATCGCGCCATCATTTAGCGTCGCGGCGTCTTCCATCGGCGGCGTGAAGGTTGCGGACGGCCCCGCAGGACCGCTAGGTGGCTCCGGTGCCGGCGCGGTGCCCGGTAGAAATTCAGGCAATCGTGCAAGTTCATCGAGTGATGACAATTTCTCGTTCGCAAGCTCCATGTACGGCGACCCCGCAAAGCGGGAATCGTTCGTTATGGCTTCATATTGCTGTCGGGCCTCGTCAATTTTTCCCAGCGTCTCGTACACGCCCGCGAGCTTGTAATGTGCCGCAACAACATACTCTTTCGCAACCGAGCGATCATTGATGACAGCCTTCAATCCGGATACAGCCTGCTCCGCATAGGTTGTCGCCTTCGCAGGTTCCTGGAAAATCTGATCCGTCCGCACATTGGCATAGAGCAGGTGCGCGGCGGCTCGAAGATTATGATTGCTCGAACTTTCAATCAGATCCTGTAAGCCGGTGATGGCTTTCTCCGGCTCTGAGCGGACGAATTGCATGACATTGCCGAATGCCGCCCATTCAGCTTCGGCACTCGACCGCGCACTCCAGCGCCACACGCGAAACGCTACAAACACGAGTATCAATAGAACAATTGCGCTGATCCAACGCCGCACAGACGGATCAGCAGCATAATCCTTTACATGGGTCAGTGCTTCGGCAAGGTCATTCTGCTTCAGCGCATGCCGGGTTTCAGCGTCCATAATTCACCTTTTCGATTCCAAAATCCTATCTGCGCGGCATGGGCCGACGCCCGCCTTGTGGCGGCATGCGGCGCTGCTGTGCGACCGGCGGCCCGTACGATTGGCCCGCGGGAGGCGTTGCAATCGGCGGCTGCCCCGGCATTACTTTCGGGATCAGCTCAATCGTGAGATCCGTCCCCAGACCTGCTTTTCGAATCAGCACACGAGCCTCTTCCTGATTGCTGTCGAAGATCATCAGATACGCGCCGGCGTCCAGACTTCGTTGACGCAGCGTGAAACCGGCCTGACCCATGTTCTCATGATAAAACTGAAAAACCTTTTCCGGCTTTCCCCAGCCGGTAAACGCATACTTCCCCATTCGCAGGCGGGCATTCTCCACTCCCGTACTGCGCTCGTAGATCGCCCGAAATCCTTTCGGCACCGGAATACCCGCCAAAAGCGGATAGGCCCGCGACGCCGTAATCACGGATGCCGGCTCTGCGCGCATTCTCCCGGGCGTATTGCACCCGACATGCGGGAGGGTTGCGCAAGCCAATAGAGTCAGGCCGGCAATCTGCTTCATTCTGGCAGTCCTTTGCATGAGGAGCGGAATCCATTCCGAGAATTCCCCATTCTGGCGGGGATTTCGGAACGCGTCAAACCAATCGTCAAAGGCCGGTGCACCACGGTGACTGGGTCAGCTTGAAGGGGGTATGGCCGTCTCGCTCGAATTCAGTCGCGTAATGCGATAGGGAGTGACCCAACTCCCCCTCGACACTGCCTCCGAGCAAAGGGTACGAGTCCGCACACATCGCATTCAACGTTGCCAGAACCTGGTATTCACGCAAAGGATTTTCGATAAGCGGTTCAGCATCGAAAGAGAGCGCATCAGCTTTCCAGGTGAATCTCTGCACCAGGCGTGGAGTTCGTCCCGCGCCATTCCCCCAGCCAGGTCGAAATCCAGGCCCCGGCGGATTCGCGCGTGTGATCGGAAAACGGTCCCTGCAACAAACATCGCTGAACCCAGTTACGCGCATGAACGCGACGGGCATCGCGAAAGCGACATTGCGCGTTGAGCGCCGTGCCATACACATGCAACGCGCTGTATTGCAGCGTTTCGCGACCCCCCGATGCCTCCTTGCATCGCTCCGACACTTCCAGTGCGTAAGCGGACGCCTGATCCGCCTCACCGGCGTTCAACAGAATATTCGCCCGCTGGCGCTGGAGCCAAAGCGTGCGCGGATGACGCGACCCGATTGTTTTTTCGGTCCGCTCAATCGCTTCCTCAATGATCGCCATCGCTTGTTTCGCATCCCCGCGCTTCAGTGCGAGATGGGCCACCAATGCGGTAACGCGCCCCCGGCGAAGCCTCGGCTCCCAAACTGCGATCCCGCGCCGACG
>JBFWWY010000122.1:0-8154 GCA_050245935.1 Phycisphaerae bacterium
ACGCCAATCAGATCCAAGGGTGTTTGCTGCTTTGCAATCGTTTTCAAATAAACAGGGACCCTATCTTTTTCCAAGGAGAGTTGAATGAAGCGAGGGATGTTGAGTATTTCGATCGCTGCACTGAGCGCGTTGGCGTTTGCCTCCAGTGCACAGGCCGGCCCGATCAACTTGCTGGGCAACGCGAGTTTTGAAGATCCGTTCGCACCGGATGGCCCGCCGTTTGCCGGCAACTGGGAGCCGTTTGACGCGGGTGCCGGGACGTATTCGGTACAAGGAAGTCTGATGCCGCGCACCGGCGCAGCGCATCTCCAAATTGGAATCGATAACACGGACAATGCTTTCGCGGGCGCATTTCAGGACGCGGAAGGTCTGACGGCCGGCGACATCGGCACGTTCAGCGGATGGCACATGACGCCGAGCAATCCGCTCGACGTGGGCATCGAGTTTCGCATCGAATGGCGCGACTCCGTGAACAATGTTGAGATCGCGCGCACGCCGAACATGACAACGATTCCGTCGGGCAGCTATACCCAGTTCTCGATTTCGGACGTTGTGCCGTTTGGCGCAGACACTGCCCGCGTGGTGTACGCGATTCAGACGTTTGGTGGCGACGGCCCTTCCAACAGTGGTGAAGTGTACATTGATGACGCGAGCTTTTCGGTCATTCCGGAACCTTCCACGCTCGCGATGCTCTCGCTGGTCGTCGGCTTCGTCGCCCGCAAGCGTCGCTAGTCGCCGGGTCGCGAGTCAATCTGCGTAAGCAAATGATGCAGCGCGTCTCCTGCTGAGGCGCGCTGCTTTTTTTGCGGATATCAGCCGGGCTTACTGGCCGGTCTTCTCCTGTGACTGCGCATCGCTCGAGTTCGTCGATTCGGACGTCAGATAGGGATGAAGCCATTTCTCAAACGTCGCGCGCGTCTGATCAACTTCTTCCTGGAGTTGTTCCGGCACATCCGCGTCGCGCTGCGCAAGAATTCCTCTCTCGCGCCCTGCCACGAATATTCCGTGGCATTCCACCAGCCGTCGGATTGCTTCTTCCCAACTCGCTCGTCGCTCTTCCGTCGAACGAGCTTCATCAGCAGCCATCGATTTGTGCAACTCGTACAGCTTGTAGTTTGCCACCCCCAGCAATCGCTGTGATTCCACCTGATCCGTTGCAATGGCGGCATAGGCGCCGGCTCCAGCCAACAGCTTCTCGAAGATGGCGTTCGCCTCGGCCCGTCGACCTGCGGCGAGCAGCGCCTCCCCGTACTTCGTCAAGTTTTGCAGCATGCTGTCAAATAGCAGCTCGTTCTTTTCATCTGCAGCAAAGAGATCCTGGGACATGTTGAGCGCGTTTCTGCAGTAATTCAGCGCTTCCTCCGGGCGGCCGAGTTCGGTCAGCAGGATGCAATGCCACTGATTGCCCACGCCGACGTCGTGTCGATAAACCATATTCGCGGGCTCCCGATCATGCAGGCGTTGTACGATGTCCATGAACGCGCGATACTCCGCCAGCGTGCCGCTCAGGTCCCCTTTCTGGTACAGAAACCGTGCGATCTTGGTATGTCCGACGGCAACGTCCCGCTGAAAGCCGTCATCGTCGGCCTGCTGCGCCAGACATTCAGCACTGAGCGCGTTCGCCTTCCGATACTACACCAATGCATCATCTAGCTTGCCGAGACGGACAAGGACGTTGCCGATTCTTTCATGCGCCGTCGCCACGGTTCGCAACATGTTTGTCGACGGCTGATCTCGCGACATTTGCTGTGCAACGCCGAGCGCTTCCTGATAATTTTTGAGTGCTTCGTCAAACTGTCGTTGTGACTCCTGAATGTCTCCGATTTTTTGCAGCGTAATACAAAGCGTATTGTTGATCTGACTGCTGGATGAACCCTCCGCTAGCAATGTTCGGGCGATTTTCTCCGCTTTCCGGTAGCTTTCGAGTGCTGCGGCGGCGTCGTTCAGGTTGGATGACACTTTGTCGCCTTGCACATCCCCAATTGCCACATATGCCGCTGCGAGATCAGGCCACAAGCGTGGATCGTTTTCCGCATCGCGCTGCAGTTCCGTCAGATACTGAAGACCGGTCCGGACAATGAAAGCACGCGCGGGAGCAGTCCCCGGGACGTGTTTGATGAGCGGGTCGAGCTCGTGGATAAAAGCCTTCGCGAGTTCGCGCACTTTTTCGAAGCGGTCCTCCGCGATTTGAGCGGCGTTCCGCGCAAGCTGGCGCTGTTCGTCGGCAATGGCGCGCTGACGCGTCTGCTCCAGGTACAGGTATCCCATCGCTACCGCCGACATCACCGCGAGAGTCGTGAATGCCAGTGCGGCCGCAAAGAGCGTCTGATGTCGACGAAGCGCCGATCGCAGCAGATCGAGCGCGCTGTCGCGTCGCGCGTCGATCGGTTCCGCCTTGAGATAATGCATGACGTCCCGCGAAAGCTCCGCGGCGGATTGGTATCGGCGTGCGCGATCCTTGGCGAGCGCCGTCCGGACAATGGTTTCCAGATCACCCGGCGCCCGGCGATTTTCCTGAAGCGAGAAGCGCGGCGGCACAGCGGCAAGCGGCGGCGGCACGACCTCCGCAATCGTCGTCAATGCCACGAGCGTATCGCCTTGCGTTCGATAGGGCTGCTTCCCCGTCAACAGCTCGAAAAGGATCACGCCGAGTGCGTATACGTCACTGCGAACATCGATCGCATCCGGAAGGCCGCGCGCCTGCTCCGGGGACAGATATGCGAGTGTGCCCGCGACGTGGCCAGTGAGCGTGTGGCGTGTTTCTGCGTCGTTGCGAACTAAACTCGCGAGTCCGAAATCGAGCACGTACGCGCGTCCTGATTCGTCCACAAGAACATTGGACGGTTTCAAATCACGATGAATCACGCCGCGCTGATGAGCAAAATGAACCGCATCGCATATCTGTGCGAAGAGCGCGAGCGTCTGCTCCAGATCCAGCGAATGCGCGGCACGATAGGCTTCGAGGTCAACACCACGGATGCAATCCATGACCAGATACTGACGACCGTCGCGCATCACGCCTGAGTCAAATACCTGCACGATTCCGGGATGTTGCAGACTGGCTGCCAGCTCGACTTCGCGATCAAAACGTCGGCGCGCAGCCGACCCGGCAAACGGGCCCTCACGCAATACCTTGATCGCGACCTCGCGTCGCGTTGACTGCTGCAGCGCGCGATACACGATACCCTGGCCCCCGCGGCGCAGTTCACTGCGAATTTCGTAGCCATCAATCTCGGGCAGCGGGGCCGGCACCATGACATGCGGCGAATCCGGCGGCGGACCGGCGGCGCGAAGTTGTTGCAGCCACGAATCGTGCTCACGACGCAGCGCGGCGGCGCGGGCTTCACATTGGTTGCAGGAAGCCAGATGAGCACTGATCGTTCCGTGGACATCCGGTGCGAATTCCTGCGCGTGAAAGCCGCGCAATTCGGCTTCAGTCGGGCAAGATGATTTCGTCCTGCTCATGTTCTCCCAGCAACTCGCGCATTTTGACGGCGACGCGCTCGGTCAAACGCCATTTGATCGTGTGGAGATTTCCGCGGGATATTCCGAGCCGCGCGCAAATCTGCTCCGCGGGCTCTTGTTTGAGTACGTATGCTTCGTAGGCCGCGAACGTGCCCGGATCGACTTCTGTCTGAAGTTCCCGCAGGCAGTGCCACAGATGCTCCTCCATCCAGATTCGCTCGAATGCCTGGTCCGGCTGCTCCTGCAAATCCGGGGTCAGTTCATCGGTGCCGTTCAACGCGGCGACATTCCTGCGATCGCGCCAGAGATTGCGAACTCGATTATTCACGAGCGTGCGAAGCCAGCCCTTGAAACGGCCGCGTCCGCGGTCGTATTCAAATTCGTCCAATTTCCTGTTAAAAGCCGACAGGCAGTGTTGCGCGACGTCTTCGGCCTCCGCATCGGGCAGATGGTGCGCCTTGGCAAACCGGAGCAGCATCGGCCGGTAGATTGCATCAAACGCGCGCCATGCCGCTTCATCGGAGCGGTCGCGGATACGGATCAACAAGCTGGGTCGGGTGGTGTCCACGATGTGCGGCCCTCTCTTGCCACATTCAGTGTACACCAATTCCGACCGAAATCCGCCCACAATCACTGCAAATCAGTCCACCGGAAGGGTACACGTGGCGCATATGGTCCTCACAACAATTGCAAGGAAATCAGCCGTCGGCGGTGCTGCCTGTCTGCACCGCGTTCGTCGCTGCGACGGGTCGATCTGGATCGTGCAGGTTGTCCTGCATACAATCGAACCAATTACCGCGCGAATGTTCGCCGGCGGCCTTTGAATTGAAGGAAATCGCACATGCAGTTTGGTCGATTACGTCTGTGGGTGGCGGGTCTGGTTGCATTTATCGTCGGGGTGCCGTTGTCGGAGCGTGCCTTCGCGCAGACCTTTGACATCATCCGCTCCGCTTTCTCACTCGGTCTCTCCATTGCGGATTCTGCTGGCGACAGTTAACGAATTGCCATGCACCGATCATCGTTCTGCGACCTTTTCAACGTTCAATTTTTCCGACGGCGCGGGGACGAGACGAACGTCCGTCCCGCTGCTTCTGCCCTCGGCGGTGCAGCATTGCGCCTGCGCGAGGCAGCAAGAATCATGGTGCTTGTCCTGTGTGCGACCACCTGGAACACGGCACGCGCTGATGAAAAGTCTGCTGAACAACCGATCATGGGGCCGGAAGCGCCCGCGTACGCCGACAAATCGAAGATTGTCGCTGTGTATTGGGGCGATCACGGAGACCTGGAAAAGGCGGTTCGCGAGGGCGTGGAGAAGCTTAATGAGGCTGCGAATCGAATCGAGGTTCGCTGGATCGACGCTGAACTCGACGGTGATCTGCCGGACGATATCCACGGGCTCCTTTTCATCGGTTCTCCCGCGATGCAGACCAGGTCCGACAAGCCCACTCAAGTGCCGAAAGCATGGCTTGATCGCGTTCGGTCAGGCAAACTCGCAGTGGTTGGCGTGTGCGGTGCGATTGCGGCATTTCCGAATTCGAAGGAATGGCAATCATTGTTCGGCGCGAGCGTTGTGGGCCAGCCGTGGACGGACGAGGGTCCTCCTGTCTATCTGAAATCGGAAGACACGCTGCACCCCGCCTGCATTCCATTCGGCGCGGAGTGGTTAATGATTGGCCCGCTCTATCAGTTCGGCCCGCCATACGATGCCAGGAAGCTATATGTGCTGCAACGCATCAACGCCGAAACGACGGATTTGTCGATTACCGATGCCAATCGCAAAGACCGCGATTATGCCGTTTCGTGGGCGCATTATTTTGGAAAAGGGAGAGTGTTTTACACCGCGCTCGGTTGCACGGTTGACGCATGGCGCGACGAAGCGTTTCGAAATCACCTCGCTGGAGGACTCGGTTGGGCGCTGGGACACTACCCCGCATCGCGCCCGATACCGCCTCATGAGAACCGCACCTATCAAACGACGGAAAACGGGGTTCGTTACTACGACCTGCGCGTCGGCGACGGCGCTTCGCCAAAGAACTATTGCCATGTAACGCTCGATTTTGTCGGCCAGATGGCCAACGGTACCGAGTTCACCAATACCTATCGCATCAATGAACCCTACAGATTTCAGATCGGACTCTCTCAAGTTGTCCGTGGACTGGAGGAAGGCATCATGTCGATGCGCGTGGGCGGTAAACGTGTGCTGGAAATTCCGCCGGAGCTCGCGTATGGCACGCGAGGGTGGGAGGCGATTCCCCCAAATACCCTGCTCATTTTCGAGGTCGAGCTTCTGAAGGTGGAATAGCAATCCATCCCCGCGAACGGATGAGATTGCTGACTCGGTCCTGATAGCGCCGATTCCCCCAAATTAATGCTTGATCCAGCCAGGTGATTTGATTAGCCTTCGCTAGGAGGCTCCTATGCGTGATCACAGCCGAAAAATGATGCGCTCATGGCGGGCAACGCATGCAGCGGACGATCACGAGAGAATCTATGCCGCGGCAAAGTTTCTGTTTGTATTCGTGCTGATTATCGGCGCCATCGTCGGAATTGTCGCACTCGTCTCGCTGTTTGTGCTTTTTCCCCGCTCGTAGCGCGCCTGATAATTCTCATTTGTAAAGTTAAGCATCTCGTGGCCCTCCGCTCTGCGCGGGAGGTTCTGTCAGGTTTTCTGCGTATTCGATTGCTTCTTGTTCTCTGCGATTGCAGAAAGCGACTTCAAGACTGAATCAGCGGATGCTGGCGACCCGCGTGGGGTCGCGTCGGGAAATAACCATCGTCGTTTCGATGCGTTCGTGACCGCGACGGGCGAGAACGGAAGCGCGCCGACCGATGCGCGCCTGGCTCGCCATCGCGACAAGGTCTTCGGGTGAAGCGACGACACGGCCTTCATATTCGACGATGACATCCTGCGAGCGGATTCCAGCGCGGGCGGCAGGACCCTCCACATCAACGTCGATGACGCGGACGCCGACCCCTTTGGGAAGTTGAAGACTTCGCGCTTCGTTCGGCTCCAGTCGTCGCACCGTGACACCAAAATATCCGTAGTCGACGGACCCTCCCGTACAAAGCTGCTGAATTCGTTGGCGTGTTGCGGCGGAGAGAGGAATCGCGAACCCGGCCCCCTCTTCGCCGGGGTTGCGGAGATACATCGCGGTCACGATGCCGATGACGTCGCCGCGCAGGTTGAACAACGGGCCGCCGGAATTTCCGGGATTGATGGATGCGGTCGTCTGAATCATGTCTGTGTAGTGTCGATCGTCCTCGATACCGAGTTCGGGCAATGCTCGACTGGTATTCGAGACCACGCCAACGGAGGCGCAAAATTTTCCGTCACGCCCGAATCCATAGGGATTTCCCACTGCGACATTCCATTGTCCGCGTCGGACTTCGCGTTCGTGCGTAAAGCGAACAGGCACCAGACCGCTTACGGGAATACGGAGTACCGCGAGGTCCGCACGAGGATCGGCACTGACGAGTTCCGCGTCGTGCTCAAATCCGTTGTTGCGAATCACGACAATTCGATCACCGCCGCGAATGACGTGTTCGTTCGTGAGGATCAGTCCATCCGCGGTGAGTATCATGCCACTGCCGTTGACCGCGACGAGCTGCTGCACTTCCGAATTTTTCGAGGAAGATTCAAACAAGGGAAATGAAAAACTGGTTCGACGGAGAACGCGAATGCCGACCACACTTGGGGAAACGTCGTCAATTACCTGCTGAAAGTCACTTTCCAGCCGCACGAGTTCATTCAGACCGACAATCACCGTTTGATTGTTGGCCTGAAATGCGGTGCAGCCGCTCAGCAGCATCAGCGGGACAAGCATGCATGCGACACACCGACTCGACGTTGTCAACGCGACATTTACATGTCTGGAGGATCCTGGGCAGTAGTCTCGCATTGGCAACCCCTTTTGATGCGCTCGCTTCGCGACTGGGTCTATTGCGACTGCACGGCAGGAAAATCTCGCCAACGTGTGATCCGCAGCGAAAAAACAATCACGCCATGCACCGATGCAGATTCTTTGCATCGGTGCATGGCGTTTTCAAAGCTCTACGCGAATTTGCTGCGTGATCGGCGGGCAGTGCGGCGCGTTGCTATTTTTTACGAGACGAAGCGACTTTACGTCCGGTAGCGGTTCCGGTTTTTACGGGTGCCTTCCCGTTTTTGCCCACGTGTGCCTGAACCTCAGCCGATTTTTCCGCATTGGCTACAACCTCGCCATTTTCGTCAGCGGCTTCGGTCTTTTGATCGGGCTTGGGCATTTTCTCTGCAAGGACCGCAGCGCGGATCTGCTTATAAATGTCGCGATTGTCTTTCAGAAATTGCCGGGCATTTTCACGTCCCTGACCCAGACGAGTCTCGCCGAAACTGTACCAGGTGCCACTGCGGGTGACGACTCCACATTCCGCACCGACGTCCAGCAGATCGCTCTCCAAGCTGATGCCGCCTTCGAAAAGGATGTCGAATTCGGTTTGGCGTAACGGGGGCGCGACTTTGTTCTTGGCCACTTTGGCGCGGGTACGATTGCCAATGATCGTCTCGCCATCCTTCAGCGCACCAATCCGGCGCACATCAATGCGCACCGAACTGTAGAACTACAATGCGCGACCACCGGGGGTCGTTTCGGGGCTGCCATACATCACCCCGATCTTGTCGCGAATCTGGTTGATGAAGATCACGCTCGTACG
>JBFWWY010000123.1:0-8139 GCA_050245935.1 Phycisphaerae bacterium
GCCCCTACCGCGAAACTCGCCACGCTGTTCGAACAAGCCCCGGCGACCGACGAAAACGAACGCTTACTCGTCGCGGCAGGCGTAATGTCGACGTACGTGACTGTGGGGCAGCGACCCGCGCCTAGGCAGGCACGCAAATTTTCGATGCCCGAGACAGAGGCTCGCTCCGAGTGCTCGTGTCTGGCTGCGCAGCTGCTCGCCCGCGTGCTTCGGGAGGAGCCCAAACTCTTACCTGAATGGTGTGCGGCGGCGGATGCTGCGGGTTGCCGCGCGCCGGATGAACAAATACCTGCAATTCTCGACGCGATCGCGCAAAACCATATCGGTCTGGACCCCGAGCTTGCGCTGCGCTTGGTGGGGTCGCGCGGCGCCTGGCTGGCACAGTTGAACGATCGGTGGCAAGTCGCGAAATCCGCCGAGGATGCGGAGGCAAACTGGCGGCACGGCACCCCGCCACAGCGCTTCCAGGCGTTGCGGACAATGCGTCAGCGAAATCCGGATACAGCACGTAACTGGATTGATGAGTCGTGGTCGAGTGAGGCGCCGGACGAGCGCATGAAGATCGTCGCACTTCTGCAGGACGGATTGTCCAGCGCGGACGAGGAGTTCCTGGAGACTGTTTTGGACGACAAACGCAAGACCGTGCGCGACGCCGCGGCGGAACTGTTGGCGCGACTCCCGCAAGCTCAATACTGCCGGCGAATGACCGAGCGCTCCGTAGCATGGCTGGTGCTTGGGCAGCGTGGCGTGTTGCGGCGCAAATCGACCTTTGCGATCAGCGTACCCGACGACCTTGATGCATCGATGATTCGCGATGGCTTACAGGTGCGTGCGGCGCGGGGCGGACTCGGTGCAAAGGCGCAAATTCTTGCGCAGGCGTTGGCGGCGACGCCGCTCCCAACTTGGGACGGTGACCCGGAAACGCTGATCGCCTCAGCGGGCAAGAGTGACTGGCGCGACGCCCTGCTCTGGGGCTGGGGACAAGCGTCGGCTCGGCAGGCGAACACGGAATGGTGCGTCGCGCTGTCGCGCGAAATGAACACGATCATCGCCACGGAACGGAAAGACAGCTCGACCGCGTTTGTCTGGGAACCGTGTCTCGAAGAAATGGCGAAGGTTTTGCCCGCGCTGCACCTGGAGCCACTCGCACTCAACGGCTTGACGAAGCGCAGTAATCGCAACGCGATCCGAATTCTCAAGCTGTGTCAGCATTCGTGGAGTGAAGACTTCAGCCGCAAGGTATTGCACTGGTTGCGTGCTGAGCTTACGGCGCGTGACGCGGTCTACAACCTCGAACTCCGCAACCTCGCAAGAACCTTCTTACCGTTCCACATGTCGCCAAGTCTCGCGGAAGAGGCCGCCGCGAATTGGCCGCGCGAGAGCGAAGCATGGACGAAAGGACTGGAAGAGACGATCGGAGCGCTGTTGAATGTGCTCCGCCTACGACAGGCATATCTACGGGAGTTGAGGAAATGACTCATTCCGAAACAGCGGTGCTGCGCGCACACGCGGAGCAGCAGTACGCCGAGGAGTTGTCGGAACTCGCAAGACAGGACCAACGCACACGTCCGCCACGCTGGAATCTGTCGCCGTGGGCGGTCGCGACATACATCCTTGGCGGCACCTTGGACAACGGCTTCGAGGTGTCGGCGAAGTACATTGGCAATCGCCGACTGATTGAGATTGCGATTTCGACACTCGCCACCGATCGCGCCTTGCTGTTGCTAGGCGTGCCAGGGACTGCCAAGAGTTGGGTAAGCGAACATCTCGCCGCGGCGATCAGCGGCGACTCGACCCTGCTTGTGCAAGGAACCGCGGGAACAGCCGAAGAAGCGCTGCGCTATGGATGGAATTACGCATCCCTGCTGGCGAAGGGACCCTCACGCGAGGCGCTCGTGCCAAGTCCACTGATGAATGCGATGCAGGATGGCAAACTGGCACGAATCGAAGAGTTGACGCGCATTCCGGCGGACGTGCAGGACACGCTGATCACGATTCTGTCCGAGAAGATGCTGCCGATCCCAGAATTGAACGACGAAGTGCAGGCGGTCAAGGGTTTCAATGTCATTGCGACGGCGAACAACCGCGACCGTGGTGTCAATGAGCTTTCGAGCGCGCTGCGCCGGCGCTTTAACACCGTGATCCTGCCAACGCCCGCAACCTCTGACGAAGAGGTCCGCATTGTCAGCGAGCGCATCGACTCGATCGGTCGCGCGCTGGAGTTGCCGGTTGACGCGCCGCCAATCGAGGAGATTCGGCGGGTCGTGACGATCTTTCGCGAACTGCGCGACGGCAAAACCAGCGACGGCAAGACCAAGCTCAAGTCACCGTCGGCGACATTGTCGACCGCCGAAGCGATCAGTGTCATCGGCAGCGGCCTTGCGCTCGCGGGGCATTTTGGCGATGGAACACTACGCGCAGTCGACGTCGCTTCCGGACTGACCGGCGCGATTGTCAAAGATCCGGTACAGGACGCGATTGTCTGGAAGGAGTATCTAGAGACGGTGGCGAAAGAACGCAAGGACTGGTCTGATCTCTATCGCGCCTGTCGTGAGGTGGTGTAGCGGTGGGTGCGCTGCGCGTCTTTGGCATTCGGCATCACGGCCCTGGTTCCGCACGCAGTCTGCAAAACGCGTTGGAGTCGTATCAACCGGACGTCATCCTCGTCGAGGGGCCGCCGGAGGCCGACGACGCGCTCGCGTTAGCGGGGCGCGCGGAAATGAAGCCACCGGTCGCGCTGCTCATTTACCTGCCGGACGAGCCGCAGCGCGCCGTGTTTTATCCGTTCGCGGCGTTCTCGCCGGAGTGGATCGCGATTCAATATGGCTACACATCAGACGTGCCGGTGCGTTTCATGGACTTGCCGCTGACGCACCGGTTCGTCATGCAAGCAACGCTTGCTGCATTGCCTGACACGGACAAATCCGAATCCGAAGGAGGAGTCGCGCAGACCACGATCGGCGAGCCGGGTGATGACGAGTTTGTCGAGCCGGAGGTGTCGCAGGATCCATTGGGGCGGTTAGCGAGCCTCGCGGGTTTCCCGGACGGCGAGCGGTGGTGGGATTATCTGGTCGAGAGTCGAGGAGGTGCGCACACCGCCGTCTTCGAGGCCATTGCGGACGCGATGTCCTCATTGCGCGAGGATCATCAACCGCGACCGCACGAATTCGAGCCGCAGCGGGAGGCGTTCATGCGCAAGACAATTCGCGCCGCGCTGAAAGCGGGTCACGAGCGCGTGGCGGTTGTCTGCGGTGCGTGGCATGCACCCGCGCTGCTGGAGCCGAATGCGAAAGGACAAGTAATAGCGGACAATGCGCTCCTGAAGGGACTGCCAAAAGCAAAAGTGTCCGTCGCGTGGACACCATGGTCGTATGATCGCCTGTCGTTTCAGTCGGGTTATGGCGCCGGCGTCGAGTCTCCCGCTTATTACCACCTGCTTTGGTCGCACGCCCGCAATCCAGCCGTGCACTGGATGACTCGGGCGGCGCGACTGATGCGAAGAAAAGACCTCGACGCGTCGAGTGCGCAGGTGATCGAAGCAGTACGACTCGCCGAGGCGCTCGCAGCGCTGCGCGAGCGTCCGTTGCCGGGTCTTTATGAACTCAACGAGGCAGCGCTGACCGTGCTCTGTGGCGGCGAACAAGCGCCATTGAAGCTCATCCGCCGAAAGCTGGTCATCGGCGATCGTCTCGGCGCCGTGCCGGATGACGCGCCTCAAATTCCGCTGCAAACCGACCTGCAGAAGCTGCAAAAGCGTTTGCGCATGCCGGCGAGTGCGAATGAGAAGGACTTCAAGCTGGATTTGCGCAAGCCGCTCGACCTCGAACGCAGCCACCTCCTGCACCGCATGAATCTGATTGGCATACGGTGGGGCGCGCAACAGATGGCGCGCGGGGCCAAGGGCACATTCCAGGAACTGTGGCGCGTCCGATGGGAGCCGGAGTTTGTGATCGAACTGATCACTGCGGGGCGTTGGGGGAATACGGTTGCGGATGCCGCTGCGGGACTCGTACGTGAGCGCGCGTCGACGGCGGAAAGTCTGACCAAACTGACTGAACTCGTCGACGATACGCTACTGGCGGACCTGCCGGCGGCGGTATCGTACCTCTTGCAAGCGTTGCAGAATCGCGCCGCTGTCGCAAGCGACACGTTGCAACTCATGGCATCGATACCTCCCTTGGCCCGCGTCTCACGCTATGGCAACGTACGTCAGACCGACGCTTCGGTGGTACTGACAGTCGTCGACGGACTCGTCGCAAGGGTTTGTGCCGGCTTGCCCGCAGCCGCGGGCTCGTTGAACGATGAAGCCGCGGCGCATGTATTTGAGTTGATCACATCGACGCATGAAGCGATCACGTTGCTGGATCAGGCCCACCAGCGCGAGCAATGGTTTGCGGTCCTTGAACAACTCGCTCGCGCGCCCTATACCCACGGTCTGGTGACGAGTCGTGCGACACGACTGCTGCACGACACCGGACAATGGGACATCGAACTGGTCGAACAGCAGCTCAGTCTGGCGCTGTCGCGTGCGGCGGATCCTATGACCGGCGCGACTTGGCTTGAGGGATTTCTGTCGGGAAGCGGACAGGTCCTGCTGCACGATGACGTGATCTGGGGCTTGATCGACGAATGGGTGCATCGACTCAGTGAAGACCACTTCACGGCGGCGCTGCCCTTACTGCGCCGTACTTTCGCTACATTTCTGCCGGCCGAACGCCGGCAGATGGGTGAGCGCGTGAAACGTGGCGGCGCCTCGTCCAGTTTTACAGCGTTAAATGAGTTCGACGATGAACTTGCGAACGCAGCAATCCCGCTCTTGGCGACAATCCTCGGCGTGGATCTGAACGCGGAAACAAGGGAGCGCGACTGATGTCACAAGATTCACGACTGCGTCGTTGGCGGTTGATTCTCGGCGGTGGACCGGCGGACGGCACGGCGCAAAACCTTGAGCGTGACGACCAGGTCATGGATAACGCGCTCAGCGCGCTGTACGACAGCGAACGGACCGCGGGACTCGGTCCATCGTGCCCACACGTGCCGCGCTGGTTGGGTGACATTCGGCGATTTTTTCCAACGTCGATTGTGCAAGTCATGCAGCGCGACGCGCTCAACCGCTTGAATCTTACGCAGATGCTATTTGAGCCGGAGACGCTGGAAGCGCTGGAGCCGGACGTTAATTTGGTCGCCACGCTGATGTCGCTGCGCGGCGTGTTGCCCACCAAAACGCGCGAATCGGCAAGGATTGTTGTGCAGCGCGTGGTGGATGAGTTGATGCGGCGACTTGAGCAGCAAACTCAGCAGGCCATCACCGGTGCGCTGAATCGTTCCGCCCGAAATCGTCGGCCGCGACACAATGAGATCGATTGGAACCGGACGATCCGCGCGAACCTCCGGCACTACCTGTCGGAGTACAAAACGATTGTACCGGAGACGCGCATCGGCTTCGGGCGCAGGCGCGCCTCTCTGCGCGACATCGTGCTGTGCATTGACCAGAGCGGTTCGATGGCAAGTTCGATCGTATATTCCAGCGTATTTGGTGCAGCGATGGCGTCTTTGCCGTCAGTCAACACCCGCCTCGTCGTGTTTGATACCGAAGTTGTGGACTTGACCGATCAATTGGACGATCCGGTCGAGGTGTTGTTTTCGACGCAGCTTGGCGGCGGTACCGATATCAATCGCGCCGTCGCGTACTGCCAGTCGCTCATTCGCGTGCCAACCGACACGATCTTCGTCTTGATCAGCGACCTGTATGAGGGCGGCGTCGCGGACGAACTGCTGAAACGCGCGCTCGCGCTGGTCTCTTCCGGCGTGACCTGCATCACTCTGCTGGCACTGAGCGATGAAGGTGCACCGAGCTACGACGCGCAACTCGCCGCAAAGCTGGCGACGATTGGTGTGCCCTCGTTCGCCTGCACGCCGGACAAATTTCCGGACTTGATGGCGGCGGCAATCGAACGTCGCGACATCAGCCTGTGGGCAGCGCAAAATGAAATGATTACAACCCGGAGAGAATGAGACCGAATGCACGCCAATGAATGGGAGTCATACTCAAGGGACGTTCTCCGATCATTTCTCGTACGACAACGCGGGTTAGGATCAAGGGTTGGAGTAAGGTTAACCGATGAACCCTTCAGCGATGAGGTTGGAGGGTTTTGCAGGGATGCACGGTGGATCGGACGGTTGCGCAGTGTTAAGATCGGTTCTTGAAGCAATTTGCGGACTGCTTGCGCGGCGCGAGGGACGCGAACATCTGCAACGCTCTGTATCACGGCCTTCCGTGAATCGTTGGCCCGTCGTGCGGTCAATCCTGCAAAATTCGTTGCTTCCGGAGCGGGTCGCGCAGAGTCACCATGTCCGCCACGCCCACTGCTCAAACAAGTCGTCCACAAAACGACGCCGAGCGGTCGCTGGAGACACGCTCGACGTCGGCCCTCATGATGAGGAGTTCGATATTCGCGGACTATTGTTGTTTTTCGCCAAGAATCCCGCTTGTTAGGAACAGACAGGTGTTGTCAAAAGTTGGACGAAGAAGGCGATATCTCCCACGGTTACAACACCATCATTGTTGACATCGGCGCGATTGATATCACAGTCCGGAAACTGCATTGCATATCCGTTTGGATCAGTGAGCGCGAGGACGAAGCCGCCGATATCGCCGACGGTCACGAGACCATCGCAGTTCATGTCGCCTGTAATGGCCCCGGGTACGATTTTGACGACCACATTTCCCGATTGATATAGAACGCACGCGCTGAGCGACAGCGGAAATTCCGAAAGCACCACTTCTGGGAACTCGCCGATCCGGCTATCCGCAGTGATAATGACGAACTCATCGTTGATCTCCGGGACAAAACTATCGATGAGTTGTAATTCGAGAGTGCCATTGAGCGTCGCTGTGCCACCCATGATCGTGAGTTTGTCAAATTGCTGGCCCGGTATTACTCCGCCAAGTTTCATACGCAACAAAGCCCCGGTTGTCTGTGCAAAGCTGCCGTTGATCTGCAATTCGCCGGTGCTTCCATTCCCGGCTCCCCCTGCCAAGCCCGGCTGGGATGCTGACTGGCCCGGCTCCAATACTGCGTGGTTGGTCGTGGGGCCGGTGATTTCACCGTCGCCGGTGAACATGCCGCCCATCAACACTACACTATCAGCCGCTAGCGAGCTGTCGGCGACACTCGTGTTCCCCGATTGTTGAACGTAATTACCCGCGACGTTCATGTCGGCGCCGCTTTTCAGCATGAGTGCGCCGCTGTTCTCCAGATTCCCGTTTCTGTTGAACGGCATTCCCTCCAGGATGAATGCACCTTCTTTTTCAATAAACTCAAACGCTGCGAAGGGATTGGACGATCCAGCGCCACTCGGGCAGGCGGTCACTTCGCCGATGCAGTGAAAAGTGCCGGCCACCCGCAACATGGGGTTGGAAAATGGCATGCAGAACTCGCCCGGACCCTGAATGCGAATACGACCGCCCTGCCACGTCTGGGTGACGGGGTCGAAGTTTGCAGGATCCTGACCATTCACGATCCCGCTCGCACCCGGTTGAATTTGCCATTCGCCAAGATGGTAAAATGTTCCGCCATTGGCGAACTGGGTGGTATCCATCGAGGTAATCGTGCTGAGCGGACCAGTTGTGAAAGAGCTGTCTTCCTCGATTACCACGATCAGACTTCCGCCGACTGGCACAGTGATGGTACCGTCGTTCACATGTGCCGCGCCTGCCTTTTGAAGAATAAAGTTCAATCGGCACCTCGATGCGACCGCCCGGCATGTTTATGAGTTCCGCCGTGAGCGTCTTCGACTGGGTTCCCGACCCATTAATCAGCCCCTGATCGTGATTGACCAGCGGGCCTCCGTCGACGAATACGTTCACGAACCCCGTCGCGGCGAGCGTCAGCGTGCCGAAGTTTTCCAGACCGGCGTTGAAACGGTACGTGATCCCGGGGCCCGCGAGCAGAAGTAAGCCGGTCGGCCCGTTGGTGAAGGCGCCATTGAAGATCGTGTCCCCAGGCAAGTTGGTCGTGCGCGTCACGATTCCCTCGTTCAAGATCGCCGCGTTGATCACGCACGCGGCTCCTGATTTGAGCGTCACGCCGCTCGCGTTCGTATATCCCGCACTCGCGTTCATCTGCGCCCCATCCC